>NZ_JAUORL010000014.1:0-113291 GCF_030548015.1 Shewanella sp. 4_MG-2023 | reverse complement strand
GGCTCCCCGGACTGGACTCGAACCAGTGACATACGGATTAACAGTCCGCCGTTCTACCAACTGAACTACAGGGGAATCGTCTTTAGCAATGTATTGCTGAGAACGGAGCGCATAGTAAAACGCCCTGATCAATCCGTCAACTCGAGATATAAAAAAAAGTGAAAAATTGATGTTAACTGCTCACCTAATACACATTGAGGCTTATAAATGGCCGTTATGGGTGTTTTTTAGTTAACTTATTTTTTGATTAAAACAGCTTTTAGAAATAAATGCTTGGTATTTCTAAAGCTTATATTTTCATATCGGCGCTAAAACAAGCTGATTTAAATGTTCAATACGCTTAATGTCACTTTTAGATTACTTTTTAGTGCTCAAGTGAATCTGCAAATAAGCCTGCCTGGTCAATTTAAGCTTTATGTTCATTACCACTTGTCGCAACTAAAGGACAGTTAAACGCTTCTATATTAGCTAAGTTCAAGCAAGCTGAGTAAAATAAAGACGTATCCCACTGCTTGGTCAAGCGGCTAATATAAGATGCTCGCTGTACATTTATAGGGCGACTTGAGTTATAGCGTTTGCTGGCTTGATATCTCTAGTCATAACTGCCATCAAATTGATCCATCAGCTAGCGCTATTCGTAACGCTATTAATTGGATTTAAAATTGATTGAAGCTTTGCTTATGTCACAACGCAGGTATCAGCGCTTATTCACCATTCTTAACAACACCGAATAGGGAATACCAATAAAGGTTGCGCAGCAGTTTGTTTCACTCTTGGCAGAATAGTTAAAAATGGAGTAAGTATACTAGTAGTAATGGGTGATATGCAGCTTGAGTGTACTGAGCTAACGTCTTAATTAAAGTAAGTCAGGATATAGACTCAAGCAGGTATTTTAAGCTAAATGCTTGATGTTAATCACATGCTATTTAATTTGCTAAAACCTAATAATCGAAACAGTGCAATTGTTATGTAAATTTTTTCTAGTTCGTAAGTCTAACTTTCAAATGTAATTTTATTTCATGATAGTTTTTTTACGATTTTATTAAACCGCACCTATTGCAATAGCCCATCAGTATTGGGTTAGAGTGACTTATCCACTAAATCTGTGGATAAGCCTGTGTGTTACTCTTGAAATATGCCCTCAAGCCCTTATAAACATTGGTAGTGACTTAAAATCTACCAATATTCAGCATGAATAAAATTCTGTTTAATTTCAGAGTGATAAGAAATGCAATGCTTTTATTCTGATGAATGTTGTTTAGCGAGCCTTAATGTAAACAAGCTTAAGTTAATGTTGTGTATTAAATGGTGCATTCATGAAGGGATTTAGGCACTTTGTTCACCTAATGCAGCCTAAAACTCCGTTTGTAGCAATATTTCATATTTCTAAGCTTGAAATGTAATAAATTACTGCTAAGTGTTGTTTTCTATAAATCTCATTCGCAAAGATGGATGGCTTCAGTATAAAATGCACCTTCAACAAAGAAGGATATATCCTAGTGTCAGAATCGGTTTTTAATCTTGTATCAGACTATACACCTGCTGGTGATCAGCCCACGGCAATCAAGCAATTAGTTGATGGCTTAGATGCAGGCGTGGCTAAGCAGACCTTATTAGGGGTTACGGGCTCTGGTAAAACCTTTACGGTAGCCAATATTATTCAAACCTTAGGACGCCCAACGATTATCATGGCGCCAAACAAAACCCTTGCAGCGCAGTTATACGGCGAAATGAAAGAGTTTTTTCCTAATAATGCCGTAGAGTATTTTGTTTCTTATTATGATTATTATCAGCCAGAAGCCTATGTTCCGGCGTCAAATACCTTTATTGAAAAAGATGCCTCGGTCAATGCGCATATTGAACAAATGCGGCTATCTGCAACCAAAGCCTTATTAGAACGCAAAGACGTGGTGCTGATAGCCTCAGTGTCGGCAATTTATGGTTTAGGTGACCCCGAACTTTATATGAAAATGCTATTGCATCTTCGTCAGGGTGATCTGATGGGACAAAGAGACATCATTACCCGCTTAGGTGAATTGCAATACACTCGCAATGATATTGATTTACAGCGTGGTACTTTCAGGGTTCGCGGTGAAGTGATTGATGTCTTTCCTGCTGAATCAGAGCGTGATGCAATACGAATTGAATTATTTGATGATGAAATTGAGCAGCTCAGTGAATTTGATCCATTAACAGGGCAGGTTACTAAGCGCTTAGCAAGAACCACAGTCTATCCTAAAAGTCACTATGTCACTCCTCGTGAAACGATTATCGAAGCAACGGAACATATTAAGGAAGAGTTAAGAGAACGCCGTCAGGAGCTTTTGGATAACAATAAGCTAATAGAAGCGCAGCGGATCTCCGAACGGGTGCAATACGATATTGAAATGATGGTCGAACTGGGTTATTGCTCTGGTATTGAAAACTATTCACGCTATCTATCAGGTCGTACAGAAGGCGATGGGCCGCCTACCTTATTAGATTATCTACCAGCAAATGGCCTGCTGATTATCGATGAATCACACGTTACTGTGCCACAAATTGGCGCTATGTATAAAGGTGATAGAAGTCGTAAAACAACCCTAGTTGAATATGGCTTTAGACTACCGTCAGCGTTAGATAACCGGCCGCTTAAGTTTGAAGAGTTTGAGCAATTAATGCCTCAAACCATTTTTGTCTCTGCCACGCCCAGTGATTATGAGTTTGAACAAAGTGATGGCGAAATTGCAGAGCAGGTGGTTAGGCCGACAGGTTTATTAGACCCTGAATTAGAAGTGCGCCCTGTGGCGATACAAGTAGATGATTTGTTATCTGAAATTCCAAAGCGTGTCGCGGCCAATGAAAGGGTTTTAGTCACAACCTTAACCAAACGGATGTCAGAAGATCTTACAGAATACCTCGATGAACATGGGGTGAAAGTACGCTATTTACATTCAGACATCGATACCGTTGAGCGAGTCGAAGTTATTCGTGACTTAAGGCTTGGCGTTTTCGATGTATTGGTGGGGATTAACTTACTTCGTGAAGGACTCGATATGCCTGAGGTGTCTTTAGTGTGTATTCTTGATGCTGACAAAGAAGGCTTTTTGCGCTCTGAGCGCTCTTTAATCCAAACCATTGGCCGCGCTGCACGTAATGTTAACGGTAAAGTGATCTTATATGCTGACAAAATTACCAACTCTATGGCAAAAGCCATGGAAGAAACCGAACGTCGCCGCACCAAACAACATGAGCATAACCTGAAATTAGGCCAAGTACCTAAAGGGGTAGTTAAGAAAATCACCGATGTGATGGACTTAGGCGATCCTCACCGTGGTAACAGTAAACATCAATATACCGCCTTCGGTAAAGTTGCAGAGAAATCGCCTGAATATGGCGATAAAAACACTAAGGTGCTAAGTGTTGCAGAGTTAGCCAAGCAGATTGATGTACTTGAAAAGCAGATGCATCAACATGCGCGAGACCTTGAATTTGAACAAGCTGCAGCCTTAAGAGATGAAGTAAAACAATTGCGAGATAAAATCATTATTAACAGTTAACGATTAAAATATCAGTTCTTAAAAAACCTATTAAGTAATGGCTTAAAGTGATAATTACTTTGCTGAGAGCCTTTTTTATTGAATGAAATTCAAAGGTATTTTGCCATATTTAAGCCATAAAAAAACGCGCTAATTAAGCGCGTTTTTATTGAGTGAGCCAGTTAGATTTAGAAGTTGGCTGACTTAGGTGAACGTGGGAATGGGATCACGTCTCGGATATTGCTTACGCCAGTAACATAAGATACTAGACGCTCAAAGCCTAAACCAAAACCTGCGTGTGGCACAGTGCCATAACGACGTAGATCACGGTACCACCAGTAATCTTCTTGGTCTAAGTTCATCTCAGCAAGACGAGCATCAAGAACGTCTAAACGTTCTTCACGTTGTGCGCCGCCAATAATTTCACCAATACCTGGTGCTAATACGTCCATTGCTGCTACAGTTTTACCGTCATCATTAAGACGCATGTAGAATGCTTTGATGTCTTTAGGGTAGTTTTTAACAACAACAGGCGCTTTAAAATGCTCTTCAGCAAGGTAGCGTTCATGCTCTGAATGTAAGTCGATACCCCATTCAACATCAAACTCAAACTTCTTATCACAAGCTTTAAGAATCTCAATGGCATCAGTGTAATCGATTTGGGCGAAGTCACTGGTCACGAATGCTTCTAAACGCTCAATGGCAGTTTTCTCTACTCGTTGAGCAAAGAATTCTAAATCATCACGACGTTCTTCAAGAACGGCTCTGAAACAGAATTTCAGCATGTCTTCAGCAAGTTTGGCCGCATCATCTAAATCAGCAAAAGCCACTTCAGGTTCAACCATCCAAAATTCAGCTAAATGACGGCTAGTATTTGAGTTTTCAGCGCGGAAAGTCGGGCCAAAGGTATACACTTTTGATAATGCACAAGCGTAAGTTTCAGCATTTAACTGACCTGATACGGTTAAGAATGATTCTTTACCGAAAAAGTCTTCGCTGTAATCAACCGTGCCTTGATCGTTACGGGGTAGATTTTCTAAATCTAACGTCGAAACGCGGAACATTTCACCCGCGCCTTCAGTATCAGAAGCAGTGATAAGTGGTGTAGAAACCCAGATATAACCTTGTTCATTGTAAAAGCGATGGATAGCTTGAGATAAACAGTTACGAACACGGGCCACTGCGCCAATAATGTTAGTGCGTGGGCGAAGATGAGCTAATTCGCGTAAATGCTCAATTGAGTGACGCTTAGCAGCCATAGGGTAAGTATCAGGGTCTTCAACTAAACCTGCAACTTCAACCTTGGTTACTTGCATTTCAAATGCTTGGCCTTTACCCGGAGATTCAACAACTTCACCAGTCATGATCACAGAGCAACCAGCAGTAAGCTTTAGCACTTCATTGGTATAATTTTCTAAATTATTCGGTACAACACCTTGAATAGGATCAAAACATGAACCGTCATAAACGGCTAGAAATGAAATACCAGCTTTAGAATCGCGGCGTGAGCGAACCCAACCACGTACCGTAACTTGCGAACCGATCGCAAAGTCACCTTTAAATACAGAAGCGACAGATGTAATGCTCATTGTTGCTTAGTTCTCCAATGAATCAATGATATAAATAGGGGCTTTATATTACCTTGAAATGGGCTTTTCACAAGGGTAAAAGCCGCTTGCAGGCAGATATTTTCACAAGTTTTAACAAACCCAGCAGAATCTGCTTAAAAATATTGCGGCAATATTACTTTTTTATCTGAAAATTCAGTTATAAGCGTATGACAAAGTGATGTATTTAAAACCTGCCAAACTTAACTAGCGGTGATATGTAGATGACCAAGGCTAATACAAGTCTTACTTAGGCTGCTATCAGTGGCTGGCGCTTAGCCGTTTTCCAGTTTGGGGATTTTAGTGAGACTTATGCTAATAGAAGCCGCTGTTATAGCGATTTAAATTATAGCTAGTTCCAATATAGCGAGCTCAAAAGGATTGAGAACCGATTATTCTGAGAGCCTGCTTTAACTGTAACACTTGAATATGTCACAGGTAGCGGGTTTGTAATTCGCTAGCTTATTTGAATGGTTGGTATCATCTCGTTTGTAGTGAAACTAAACTTAAGTATCTTTTATTAACCATTAAAAACGTTAGCTGAATTGTTTAAATGACAACAGAGTAAATTAATGATTGCCGCTGTTACTCCCCAAATGAATTTACCTTGATAGGGCATATAATGGACATCATAAAAGCTGCCATGACGTTGATACTGAATACTGTGTCGATTTTTAGGGTTTAAAAAGTGTTTAAGTGGCACCCAAAAAGCCTCGGCGACTTCTCCTGGATCTAGCGCTATCTCAAAAGGTTGTTTAACAATGCCGATAACTGGGGTTATTTCAAATCCGGTAAAGGTTGTATGGGGCGGAAATGTACCGATCACATCAACATTTTCAGGTAATAAGGTAATCTCTTCTTCAGCCTCTCTAAGGGCAGTAAAAATCATACTGCTATCTTGTTTATCTACTTTACCGCCAGGGAAACTAAATTGACCTGGGTGGGCGCGTAAATGTAATGCTCTTTTGGTTAGCAACAGTTGAAGCTCGCCATCTACTTCGAGTAAGGGCACTAATACCGCGGCTTTTCTAGAGCGAAGCTCTTTTGGTGGGGAAACAATATGGTTTGTTAATGTTTGCAATGAAAAGTGAATATTGAACTGCGTAGTATTCATCAAACGTCCCAGATAATCATATTGGTTTTATAAAAATAAAATGGCGCAAGTCTTCCCTTTAAATTAGCACAATAACCGTAAGTTTGACGGTTTTAAGCTGTTTATAAGGAAAGTTTTATGGCTGTTATTTACTTTTTAGGCCCTGCAGTAAAATTGGGTTTGGTTTTTTTGCACGTTTGCTGTGCGTTAATGCACCAAAGTGATTGTTTTTAATTACGCTTTTAATTTCGTTTTAAACAAGTTTGTAAATTTAATTTACAATCAGTTGGTTTTAAGATCTTGAAATTTAATCTTTTTATTCTGTAACCTGATTGAAATTAAACTGTCGTTAAACTGTGATGTTGTGCTGGCATGGTAACTGCTGGGTTATTAATCAGTTAAGACATTCGCGAGGGCGACAAATATGGGACTAGGGAAGTTACTGTATTTGCAAGGCGTAGGCGCTGAGTTTATAGATTGCTTTGGCAACAATGTACAGATCCAGCCTCTAGATAGAAATGGAATTTTACAATCCATGTGTGTTAATGATGCATCAACTAAAGGTGCATCAACGAGTGACACGCTAAATAATATTGCTGCTAATCGTTCTTTTGTTAGCTCGACTTTAAGCGATGAATTTATTCAGCAACGGATTTTTGAATTAGATGCCGCGCCATGGTTACAGCCTCTGCATGGGTTTCAATGGAGCTATGTGGATGACCCTATTGTTGAGTTTCATTTACCTGAGCATTTTACTGGCAGCATAAAAGTTGAGATTGAAATTGAACATGGTGATAAATTTCATTTTCCAATCAGCCTCGGCCAAATGCGGGTTGTGGGTGATTATGGCATTGATGGTATCAGTTATCTTAAATATCAGTATCAATTAAATGATGACATTAATGCCCCGCTAGGCCTTGGTTACCACGGTATCAGTGCCACTGTTGAATCTGCAAGCTCCAGTGAAACATATACCGGTCAATTAATGATTGCGCCGCGCAGCGCCTATGTTCATGCTGACAGTAAAACAGCCAAATGGGGGCTTAGCACCCAACTTTATAGCCTTACTAGCCAAAGCCAGTGGGGGATTGGTGACTTTAATGATTTACAAAAGCTCATCGAGTTAGCTGCTGCCAAAGGCGCAGATTTTATTTTACTAAACCCATTACACGCTCTGGATTTACCAGAAAGTGCCAGCCCTTATAGCCCATCAGATAGACGTCGACTTAATCCGTTATACATTCACATCGAGTCAGTGGCTGAATACGCTGCCATTGAAGGGGTTATAACTTCTAAGCTTTGGCGAAATAAACAATATCAATTAGCTCAGTCTAGATTGCTTGATTACTGCGAGATACATGAAACTAAATTTTCTATTTATCAAATGCTGTTTAACGCGTTTATTAAAGAGCATAAAAACAACCACAGTAAACGCTATCTAGACTTTGCCTGTTTTAAGCAACAGCAGGGTGAAGGTTTAAGCCAATATGTCACCCACCAGCAACAGCGAAATTCGTGTTTTACAGATGCAGAATTTCTGTGTTATTTACAATTTATCGCTTATGAGCAATTACTTCAGTGTCAGGCAAAAGCCAAAACTGCAGGCATGTCCTTAGGGCTAATTCGTGATATGGCAGTCGGTGCCTCGCCTACGGGGGCTGAAGTCTGTGCAAATATCGATAATTTTTGTATCAATGCCAATATTGGTGCACCGCCAGATCCTTTTGCCCCTCAAGGGCAAAACTGGGGTTTAACGCCATTTGACCCTATCAAATTAGCCCAGCATAAATTTGAGCATTTCATTGATTTGATCCGCTCGAATATGGTGTCTTGTGGCGGTTTACGAATCGATCATGTCATGGGCTTATTACGCTTATGGTGGTGGCCTAAGCAGGAAGGTTTAGGCAATGGGGCATATGTGTATTACCCATTGGATACTTTATTAGCCATTTTGTGCCTAGAAAGTCAGCGAGCCCAATGTGTGTTAATTGGCGAAGACCTTGGCATAGTGCCGCCAGAAATTGTCGCCAACCTAGCTAAAGCAAAAATATTTTCAAACGAACTATTTTACTTTGCTAAACATCATGACGGCTTTATGAACCCCGCCTTTTATAAGTCTCACAGTTTGATGATGCTAGCAAACCATGATGTGCCGACATTAACGGCGTGGTGGACTGCGGCAGATATTGAATTACGGCATCAGTTAAATCTGTATGACAACGAGCAACAACTTGATGAGGCGAAATCGCTAAGGCTGATAGAGAAACAACAACTACTGGATTTACTTAGTCAGCATCATCTTATCAAAGCCAATATTGTGATGGGTGAAGTTGATTTTGAGCAATTAATGCTTGCTTGGCTCCAGTTATCGGCATCGGGTAATTCAGCCCTATATAGCATTCAAATTGACGATCTGATCGATGAAGTCAAACCGATAAACATTCCCGGTACTTGGAAACAATACCCCAATTGGTGTCGACGCTTAAGTCGCACTTTAGAACAAATTTCAGCAGATTCAACAGTCAATAACAGGCTCGATGCCATCAATAAAACCAGACGTAGCAAATATATAGATGACAGCGGCAAGCCTGAATGGGCTGTTTACGGCTAATGCGAATAACGAACAGCGTAATCATTAATTCAAACATTTATGGAGCAATGCAAAATGACTAATAATGCCCCTTATTTTAATCATGGAACCGATACCGCATTACTGAGTGGTAATTTTACTGATGTATTTTCATTACTGGGTATGCATAAAGCCGACAATGGCAAATCTTTGATCGTTAGATGCTTCGTCAAAGGTGCAATAGAAGTTGAAGTGATCAGTCTAAAAGATGGTAAAAAAGTCGCTTCATTAACCCAAGTTGATGAGCAGGGTTTATTTGCTGGCACTATGGGACGACGGGTTAAGCCATTTTTATATAGCTTAAAAGTGACTTATCCAATGAGTATTGAAACCATAATCGATCCCTACCAGTTTGGCAGCTTGCTGGATGATGATGACATCTACTTATTTGCTGAAGGAAAGCAGCAAAAAAGCTACCAATTTCTAGGTGCGAACTGGAAGACTATCGCAGGTGTAGAAGGTGTTCATTTTTGTGTCTGGGCGCCGAATGCTCAAAAAGTTGCCGTAGTAGGTGATTTTAATCATTGGGATGGCAGAGCCCATATCATGCGCTTTCATCCTAGTAATGGCATTTGGGAAATATTTATTCCCAATGCTGATGCAGGCCAATTTTATAAATTTAGTGTCACTACACAAGATGGCGCTTTAACTGAAAAAGCCGACCCTTATGCGATTCAAATGCAAGCAGCGCCGGGTAATTCATCGGTTGTTCCACACAAAACTGATTATAAATGGCAAGACAAAAAATGGCTTAAGCAGCGCGCAAAACAGCAACTACATCAATTGCCTATGTCTGTTTATGAAGTTCATCTCGCTTCATGGAAGCGTAAAGGTGAGTGGGGCGATAGTTACCTCAGTTATCAAGACTTAGCTGATGAATTGATTCCATATCTTAAAGAAATGGGCTTTACCCACCTGCAACTGATGCCAATCAGTGAATACCCATTTGATGGCTCTTGGGGTTATCAACCTGTTGGTTTATATGCAGCAACTTACCGCTTTGGTGATCCCGTTGGCTTAAAAGCCTTTATAGATGAATGTCATCAACATGATATTGGAGTTTTATTAGATTGGGTGCCGGCTCATTTCCCTAAAGACCCTCATGGACTGGCTAAGTTTGACGGCAGTTGTTTGTATGAACATCAAGATCCACGTCAAGGGGAGCATCCTGACTGGGACACTTTAATATTTAATTACGGCCGCGGCGAAGTACAAAGCTTTTTACTCAGTAATGCCTGTTATTGGCTTGAAGAGTTTCACTTCGATGGGCTAAGGCTAGATGCCGTGTCTTCCATGCTATATCTCGATTACAGCCGAGAATCTGGTCAATGGCTGCCTAATGAGTATGGCGGACGCGAAAACATTCAAGCCATTGAGTTTTTGAAACTACTCAATGAGCGCATCTATGCCGCCTACCCAGGTGTCACTATGGTGGCAGAAGAATCAACCGCTTGGGGCGGAGTGACAGACACCACTGAAAATGGTGGCTTAGGCTTTGGCTTTAAGTGGAATATGGGCTGGATGAATGACTGCTTGAGTTACCTTAGTCGCGATCCCATTTACCGTAAACATCACCACCATGAAATGACCTTTAGCTTAGTGTATGCCTATACCGAGCAATTTATTTTGTCCTTAAGTCACGATGAAGTGGTGCACGGTAAAGGCTCCTTACTGCATAAAATTCCCGGTGATGATTGGCAAAAGTTTGCCACCTTAAGAAGCTTTTTAGGCTTTATGTGGGGCCATCCAGGTAAAAAACTGCTGTTTATGGGCACAGAGTTTGCCCAACGTGATGAGTGGAATCATAACCAAAGCCTAGATTGGCATTTACTGCAATACGCGCCGCACCAAGGCATGCAAGATTGGGTTAGAGATCTCAATAGCTTATACAGTGAAAGCCCAGCCTTATATGAACTGGACCATCAGCCATCAGGTTTTCAATGGCTGGATTGTGATAATGGTGATGCCAGTATCTTTAGTTTTATTCGCTATGCCAAAGACAGTGGGCAGCATTTAATATTTGTGGTCAATATGACCCCGCAAGTGCATTACGACTTTAGAGTCGGTTTACCTTCTGAAAATGATTATATCGAAGTGCTTAACAGTGATAGCCCGTGTTATGGCGGTAGCGCGGTAAGCAAAGACACCATTATTAATACCGATGTTGACTGGCAAGGGATGGCACGTAGTGGTCTGGTGACTGTACCGCCATTGGCGACGATTGTGCTCAGTGTTAAGGCCGCCCACACCAGTTTAGAATCTGAAGAGGATTAACTATGGAATCGGTTAACCCTTTGCTTACAGGAAAGCCTTACCCCTTGGGCGCCAGCGTTGATGATAATGGCGTGAACTTTGCGCTATTTTCAGCTAACGCCACCCAAGTGGTGCTATGTCTTTTTGACGAGTTTGGGCTTAACGAACAACAATTTCCGTTAACCCAAAAAACCAGACAAATTTGGCATGGTTACTTGCCACAAGCGAAAGCGGGTACCTTATATGGTTATCGGGTTTATGGACCCTATCAACCCTTACTTGGGCACCGCTTTAATCATCATAAACTATTGCTAGACCCTTACGCCAAGCAGCTGTTTGGTGAACTTGAAGCTAACGATGCAACTTATGGCTATCAAATTGATAGCCCTGATTCTGATTTATCTTTTTGCAGCAAAGATAACGCCAAATACATGCCCAAATGCTGTGTAGTAGATGACAGAGCACTAAGAAACAGACCGGTTAAAAGGCTTAATATTCCTTTAGAGCAAACCATCATTTATGAAACCCATGTGAAAGGTTTTAGTGTGTTAAATCCTGAAGTAAATGATGATATTAAAGGCACTTATGCTGGCCTTGCAGCCCCCAGCAGTATCCAATATTTAACCCAGTTAGGGGTTAACTGTGTTGAACTACTGCCAGTGCAAAGCTTTTTCAATGAGCCATTTTTAATCGAAAAGAACCTCAGTAATTACTGGGGCTACAACAGCATTGGATTTTTTGCACCCAACGCAGCTTATATGAGTGGCGAGAGTATTACTGAGTTTCGTGACATGGTTGATAGCCTGCACGATGCGGGTATCGAAGTGATCTTAGATGTGGTTTATAACCATACCGCAGAAGGCAGTCGTTTGGGGCCCACCTTAAGCTTTCGCGGCATCGACAACGCCAACTATTATCGATTGGTGTCTAACGAACAGCGTTTGTATATCAATGATACCGGTTGTGGTAACACCTTTAATTCCAACCATCCGCAAGTGTTGCAATTGATTATGGACTCATTGCGATATTGGGTTGAAGTCATGGGAGTCGATGGTTTTAGATTTGATTTAGCCAGTTGCTTAGGCCGTGAAACCTATGGTTTTGATCCAGGATGCGGTTTTTTTGATGCCTTAGCGCAAGATCCCGTGCTGTGTCAGGTGAAACTGATTGCAGAGCCTTGGGATATTGGCCCTGGGGGTTATCAGCTGGGTAATTATCCTATTGCCTTTAGTGAATGGAACGATCGCTACCGAGATACTATGCGCCGTTTTTGGCGCGGCGATCATGGCATGCTCCCTGAATTTGCCAGACGCTTTCATGGTTCAGATGATTTTTTTGAACACCATGGTCGCAGTCCGTCGGCGAGTATCAATTTCATTACCAGTCATGATGGTTACACCTTAAAAGACTTAGTCAGTTTTAACCAACGGCATAACTTGGCCAATGGTGAAGGAAACCGTGACGGCCATCATGAAAACCTTAGTGCCAATTACGGCGAAGAAGGCGAAACCAGCAAAGTTGTGATTAACCAAACTCGTCAACGTCAGCAACGAAACTTTCTTGCCACGCTATTGCTGTCTCAAGGGGTACCCATGATCTTGTGTGGTGACGAGATGGGTCACAGTCAGCAAGGCAATAACAATGCTTATTGTCAAGACAATAAGATTAGCTGGATAGACTGGCAAACTATTGATTGGTCATTAGTTGAATTTACCTCGCAATTAATTAACTTACGTCAGCGCTTCCCGATTTTATGTCATAAAGACTTTATTCATGTACCTGATAATAAACGTGATAGTGGCTTTGTTTGGTATGGGCGTGATGGCGAACCTATGTCCAAACGCCAATGGAGTGAACAAAGCTGTCGCAGTTTGGCGGTGGTGATAACTTCCGGTGAATTGGCGCAACAACCCCACGCACTATTACTGGTACTCAATGCTGATGTTGAAAATCAATCATTTACCTTACCGAGTTTAAATTGTTACGGCCCTTGGCAATGCTTGCTGTCAACCCAAAACCTTAATAACGACAATTTAGCGCAAAGTGAATTGATTAAAGAAAGTAAGGCAGTACTTCAAAGTCGAAGCCTGATGTTATTTCATGCCAATTTTCAACTAGTTCAAGATAAGGAATTAATCGATGACAGTCACTAAAAGGAAAACCCGCGAGAAAAAAACGGCCACAAAAGCGGCTAAATCGACACTCAAAAATGAGCCAATAAGTAATGACCATCTAGATTGCGATCCTTGTGACAGTTTAGATGCCACCTTTAAGCGACAACTTCAAGGGGTGTTAAGCCGTGATGAAAATGCCACCAATGATATGTATGGCGCGTTAGCGTCAGCGGTTAAAGCAAATTTACTGCAACAATGGCGAGAAACACGCTTAAAAGACAACCAATATCAGCAAAAACAAGTGGCTTATTTATCGCTGGAGTTTTTGATGGGCCGTACCTTGGGTAATGCTTTACTCAGTTTAGATTTAACAACAGAGACTCGTGAGGCGCTAAATAGCTACGCAGTAGATTTAGAAACCTTACAAGAAGCCGAGCTTGATGCTGGGTTAGGCAACGGCGGTTTAGGCCGCTTAGCCGCGTGCTTTTTAGATAGTTGCGCCAGTTTAGACCTTGCGGTTGTTGGTTATGGTATTCGCTATGAATACGGCATGTTTAAGCAAAAAGTGGTTGATGGATATCAAATAGAGCAACCGGATCGCTGGTTAAGAGAAGGCAATCCATGGGAAGTGAGATTAGCCAATCACACCATTAGTGTGCCATTTTTTGGCCATACTGAATCCTATGTCGATCTACAAGGTCATCGTCATTATGTGTGGATTGATACTCAAGATGTCAACGCAGTGCCACACGATATGCCAGTACCCGGCTATAAAAACGGTCGGATTAATACGTTAAGGCTGTGGAAAGCTGAAGCCACTGATGATTTTGATTTAGCAGAATTTAATGATGGTGATTATACCGAGGCCGTGGCCCGTAAAAATATGGCCGAGCAAATTACCATGGTGCTGTACCCCAATGACGCCAGTGAAAATGGTAAAGAGCTGCGTTTAAGGCAGCAGTATTTTTTATCTTCGGCCAGTTTACAGGACATTTTACTGCGCTATGTGGCGGTTCATGGCAGCGATTTTAGTCGCTTTAGTGAGCTTAATGCCATGCAACTTAATGATACTCACCCCAGTATTTCAGTACCTGAATTAATGCGTTTGCTCATGGATACCTATGGCTTGGATTGGGATCAAGCATGGGATATTACCTCAAGCAGCGTGGCATACACTAATCACACCTTGCTACCAGAAGCGCTAGAGCGCTGGCCTGTGCGCATGCTAAAGCACATGTTGCCACGCATTTTGGACATTATTTATGAAATTAATGCCCGTTACCTCGAAGCCGTTGCTCACCATTGGCCAGGTGATAATGACAAATTAGCGGCGATGTCGATTATCGAAGAAGGCCACGAACCCCATGTGAGAATGGCATACCTTGCAATTGTGGCTAGCTTTTCGGTTAATGGCGTCGCAGGTCTGCATACCCAATTATTAAAGTCTGGTTTGTTTAATGATTTTTATCAGCTATGGCCACACAAATTCAATAATAAAACCAACGGTGTGACGCCAAGGCGCTGGCTGGCCCATTGTAATCCGCGCTTGGCACAGCTAATTACTCGCCGTTTAGGTGATAGTTGGGTGACCGATTTAACCCAGCTAACAGCCCTTAATGCCTTTACCGATGACCAAGCCTTTTTGAAGCAGTGGCAGACCGTCAAATTTGATAACAAGGTAGATTTAGCCAAATTAGTGGCAGCTGAGTGTGAGGTTGAGTTTGACCCTAAGATGATGTTTGACGTACAGGTTAAGCGCATTCATGAATACAAACGCCAGTTACTGAATATATTGCATGTTATTCATTTATATCAACGCATTGTGGCGGGTGATACCCAAGGGATGCAGCCCCGTTGTGTGCTGATTGGCGGCAAAGCGGCGCCTGGTTATGCCATGGCCAAGCAAATCATCAAACTCGCCAATAATGTGGCCCATATGGTGAACTCAGATCCTGTGGTAACGCCATATTTACGTTTTGCTTTTTTGCCAAACTATAACGTCAGCGCCATGGAAAAAATTTGCCCGGCCACAGATTTATCTGAGCAAATCTCCACTGCTGGTAAAGAAGCATCGGGCACCGGCAATATGAAATTTATGATGAATGGCGCTCTCACCATAGGCACCCTCGATGGTGCAAACGTTGAAATGCTTGAAGAAGTGGGTGATGACAACTTCTTCTTATTTGGTCTTAATGCTGACGAGGTTAGTCAGCTTAAATCTCACTACAACCCCCATCAATATATTCAACAGTCACCCGCACTCAAACATGTGTTAGAGATGCTTAAAAGTGGCCATTTCAATTTAGTGGAACCGGGTATTTTTGACAGCATTATTGCTGCCATTGAAGACCCATATGATCAATGGATGATCGCCGCCGATTTTGATGCATATCGCGTAGCACAAGAAAACGTCGCTGCTGCCTATGCCAATCAAGAACACTGGACTCAAATGAGTATTAGAAATACTGCATCCAGCGGACGTTTTTCTAGTGACAACACTATTAGTGCGTATCGTGACGACATTTGGTTTGCCAAATAATCACGCCATTATATTTTCAGCAAGTTGCTGAGTTTAAAGTTAGGAGTCTTAATATATGTCAAATGCTCGTTATATTAGTAATCTTACCCGTGATACCTATGCATTAATTCTAGCTGGTGGTCGAGGCTCTCGCTTACATGAGTTAACCGATTGGCGTGCTAAACCGGCGTTATATTTCGGAGGTAAGTTCCGCATTATCGATTTTCCATTATCAAACTGCATTAACTCAGGGATCCGCCGTGTTGGGGTAGTCACCCAATACAAATCTCACTCGTTAATTCGCCATGTTAGCCGTGGTTGGGGCCACTTTAAGAAAGAGCTGGGCGAGTCAGTGGAAATCTTGCCAGCATCACAGCAAACCTCAGGCAACTGGTATGAAGGCACTGCTGATGCGGTATTTCAAAATATCGATATTATTCGTCATGAGTTACCTAAATACGTGATGGTGTTATCTGGGGACCACGTTTATCGCATGGATTATGCCGGTTTACTGGCCGCTCATGCGGAATCTGGCGCGGATATGACAGTGTGCTGTTTAGAAACGCCCATTCCTGAAGCGGCTAATGCGTTTGGGGTAATGGAAGTGGATGAAGATATGCGAGTGGTCGGCTTTGAAGAAAAACCTGCCGTGCCTAAATCTATCCCAGGTAATGAAGAGTTTTGTTTAGCATCGATGGGCAACTATGTGTTTAACACTAAGTTTTTATTCGATCAGTTAAAGAAAGATGCCAATAACGAAAACTCAGACCGAGATTTTGGTAAAGATATTATTCCGTCTATTATCGAGCACGCCAATATATTTGCTTTTCCGTTCACCAGTGCTGTACCTGATGAGCCAGCATACTGGCGTGATGTGGGCACCTTGGATTCATTTTTTCAAGCCAATATGGAGTTACTGTCACCCACACCAGCACTGAATTTATATGATGCTAAGTGGCCAATTTGGACTTATCAGGAGCAACTTCCACCCGCTAAATTTGTTTTCGATGATGATGATCGCCGTGGTATGGCGGTAGATTCAATCGTTTCTGGTGGTTGTATTATTTCAGGTGCTAAGGTCAAGCGTAGTGTGCTGTTTGATGAAGTGCGGGTGTGTTCATACTCCTTTGTCAAAGACTCGGTGTTGTTACCTGATGTGGTAGTACTTAAAAATTGCCGCATTCAAAATGCCATTATTGATCGCGGTTGTATCATTCCTGAAGGTATGGAAATTGGCTTTAATCGCGCTCAAGATATCGCCCGTGGCTTTAGAGTCTCAGAAAAGGGTGTGACCTTGGTGACAAGAAAAATGCTCGGTTTAGCAGTGGGATACGAGTAATTGATTTAGTCGACTTATTCAATTTAGTCGGCTTTTCAATTTAGTCGGCTTTTCAATTTAGTTGAGCTGCAGGTTTACCCTTTGGTTAAACTTGGCGGCTCAGCATTTTACATCATGTAACACCGAATAAAAAACCTAATAGCATTTAAAAGGTATTCACTAGTGAAAAAAGTATTAATGATCGCAGCTGAGAACGACGCGATATCTGGCGCGAAAGTCGGTGGTATGGCTGATGTTATTCGCGACTTGCCTCCAGCATTAGCAAGCGAAGATATTATTGTGGATGTGGCTATGCCTAATTATGGCTATATTGCACAAACTTATAATGCTAATAACATCGGCACTGTAGCGGTAAAATTTGGTGCTAATATTGAAATCGTCAGCGTGGCGCTGATGCCAAGACCCAGAACCAGTGTTGACGGCAATACAAACCTTAACAGCCAAGTATACTTATTTGAGCATCATTTATTTAATAGCGAGGGTAATCAAGTTTATTGTGCAGGCAGTAATGATAGGCCCTTTGCTGATGACGCCACTAAGTTTGCCTTATTTAATTTAGCGGTAGCCCAAGCTTATATTGATGGTTTAATCCCCGAAGTTGATGTGATGCATATGCATGACTGGCACGCCGGAATGCTGGTGATGTTACGGGCATTTGACCCACAATATGCCATGTTAAAGCAATGCCAATGTGTATTCTCAATTCATAATTTAGCCCTGCAGGGCATAAGACCAATACGTGATGATGTCTCATCATTTGCTGCATGGTTTCCTGAGCTAACGCACCTTTTAACAGATGAGCAAAAAGCTCATTTAAGCGATCCACGATATCCTAACTGTGTAAACCCAATGAAAATGGGTATTGAGCTCAGTGACAAGGTGCATTTAGTATCGCCGACCTATGCTCATGAGGTGTTAATGGCATCCGATCATCAAAATGGTTTTTTTGGTGGTGAAGGCTTAGAAGCGTCCATGTTAGATAAACATAATCGTGGTGACATTGTAGGAATACTCAATGGCTGCGTTTATGAGAATGATGACAGTGGTGTTAATGATAGTGGTGTTAATAGTGCTGAAAGTGAATTGACCACTGCAAAACCTGATAAGAAAACCGCTAACAAATCGATTAATCAGCTATTAGTGAAATCACAAGATGCAGTCATTAAATGGTTAGGTAAAACAGACTCTGCTCGCAGTGTCGATCAAATAACTTTAGCGCGTTTACAACAATGGCAAATGCAACAAATCAACCAAGCGAGCTCGATTGATTTCTTAATGACATCAGTAGGGCGGTTAACAGATCAAAAGGTGTTGCTGTTACGTCAACCCTATCCCGTTGAGGCAAACAGTACTGGCCAAAGCCTATTAGACGCTATGCTGATTGAGTTAAAACGATTAAAACCCCAAGGGGTGTTTATGCTACTGGGGAGTGGCGATCATGTCATAGCCAAAGAGTTTCAACAGGTCGCATCAAGGCACAGTAACTTTGTGTTTATTAATGGCTATGATCAGCAATTATCCGATGAACTTTATCAGTTAGGTGATTTGTTTGTCATGCCAAGTAGCTTTGAGCCTTGTGGTATCAGCCAATTATTAGCCATGAAGCAAGGTCAGGTGTGTATTGCCCATGGGGTAGGTGGTTTACGCGATACCATTAAAGATCAGCAAACCGGTTGGTTATTTGAAGGTCATAATTTAGCTCATCAAGCGGAACAATTTATTCAGGTGTTAATTAACGCCTTAAGCTTGAGTAATGAGCAACCTGAGCAATATCGTCAAATGGAGATTGCTGCCAGTCAAGAACGCTTTAGCTGGCAACAGGTGGCTAAGCAATATCGCCAGCAGTTATACAGTTGAATACCTTTTTACTACTAAGTTAAAGGTTAAGTAAAGCGGCAGTGTGATGATTGTGAGATTTAACTCAACCCTTAGCTTAGTTAAGTTTTAGCTGAGTTAACTTTCGTAAGCTTCAGCTTAACCCTTAACAGAGCTATTACTATGGTTGAATTAATATGCTTGTTTTAGAGCTTTTCTAATATAGGCAGAATCTTACTGACCTTATCAAAGCATTCTTGATACTCAGCATCGGCATTAGAATCTGCCACTACACCGCCACCGGCCCAGCAATAAATCTTATCTTCTTCAGTCAGCAAGGTTCTAATGGTAATGCTGGTATCCATAGTGCCATCTTGACTGATATAACCAATACTGCCGCAATAAATACTGCGTCTTGATGGCTCTAATTCTTCGATAATTTGCATGGCTCTAATTTTGGGCGCGCCAGTGATAGAACCACCCGGAAAGGCTGCCTTGATAATATCGATGGCAGACAAATTAGCCGCGAGGGTAGCTTCAATGGTGCTGACTAAATGATGCACCGCAGGGAAGCTCTCAATATCAAATAACTTGGGCACATTAACTGTGCCCGCAGTGGCGACTTTACTGATGTCATTACGCAGCAAATCCACAATCATCACGTTTTCAGCGCGATCTTTTACTGAGTGCTGTAACTGCTGGGCTTTTTGTTTATCAATTTCTGCATCTGCTGAGCGAGGCAAGGTGCCCTTAATAGGCTTAGTAGAAATCTTATCACCAGAAAGTTGAATAAATCGCTCTGGCGAAATTGACATTATGCAGTGATTTTCCAATCTCAAGAAGGCTGAAAAAGGGGCTTTATTGGCTGCAGATAACGCGCAATAAGCTTGCCACTCATTGCCATGATAGTTAGCTGAAAACCGCTGAGTTAAATTTATTTGATAGCAATCGCCAGAATGCAAATATTGTTGCACCCTATTAAATTTTTCTTGGTATTGCTGGCTTGTAGTTTGATCCTCCCAAGGGGAGGTTAGTTTGAATTTTGGCTGCGTGGATTTGTTTTTGGTTATTTTTTTAGTTGCGACCTCAATTTTATTCAATGCAGTATCAAGGGCAATTTGGCCTTGATAATGTAAACCAAACCAGCATTGCTGTTGATAGCAATAGATTAAGCAAAAGTCATAAAAACCCACGCTCATTTCAGGCAAGTGAATATCTTGCATAGCGCTGTCTGGCAGTTTTTCTATCACTCTACCCAAGTCATAACTAAAGCTACCTAATGCGCCGCCGCTAAAAGGGAACTTGCATGGCTGTTTTGTCGGGTAAAGTGTTTGCTGCAGCTGAGCTAGATTATCAAAAACAGCTTGCTGACTATCAAAGCTCGCTAGTAACGGGCTTAACGCTTCATCGACAATAGTGAGTTTACTGAGGTTATTTTGATATGTTAAACAAGCAATTGGACTAATAGCAATAATGTCATATTTAGCATCAGTATGGGCTGCGTTGGCCGAATCTAACAGCATAGCCCAAGGCTTGTGGCAGAAATGTTCAAACAAGGTGTGCGTACTAATATTCCAATCCAGTTGCTGAATTGCCAGCGATTGCTTGCCCCGAGAATGCATGTTGTAACCTATTTAAAATGTGATGTAGCCCAAAAACGTTGGAAAGAGTATCATATTGTCCCTGAAAGGATTAATAGCTAATTGAAGGCAATTTTAAAATTGCATTCATATAAAAATAAAACAAGTTATGCCGCAATGGCTGCTGGAGCGCCCCTATATGTCTACAAACTCATCTGCTAATGTCGTGATCAAGCAAGCTGACTTTATTGAAAGCATTGCTGATTCTCTGCAGTATATTTCGTATTACCATCCTAAAGATTTCGTTGATGCAATGGCTAAGGCCTACGATCGTGAAGAAAGCGAGGCTGCAAAAGATGCCATCGCACAGATTTTGATTAACTCACGTATGTCAGCAGAAGGTAAACGTCCTTTATGCCAAGACACAGGTATTGTGACCAGTTTTGTCAAAATTGGTATGGCAGTGCAGTGGGACAAAACCGATATGACGGTTCAGGAAATGGTAGATGAAGGTGTACGCCAAGCTTACCTGAATCCCGATAACCCTTTACGTGCATCAATCGTTGCCGATCCTGCAGGTTCCCGCAAAAACACTCGCGATAACACGCCATCTGTAGTTCATATTGATATGGTGCCAGGTAATCATATTGAAGTCATGATCGCAGCAAAAGGCGGCGGATCAGAAAACAAATCAAAAATGGTGATGTTAAACCCGTCAGATGATATTGCTGCGTGGGTTGAAAAAACCTTACCGACTATGGGCGCAGGTTGGTGTCCGCCAGGTATGTTAGGCATAGGTATTGGTGGCACAGCTGAAAAAGCCGCGGTACTTGCAAAAGAGTCGTTAATGGACCCGGTTGATATCCATGAGCTAATGGAGCGCGGCGCTGAAACCACTGAAGAGAAGCTTCGTTTAGATATCTTTGAACGTGCCAACAATACGGGTATTGGCGCGCAAGGCTTAGGCGGCTTGACCACGGTACTTGATATTAAAATTAAATCAGTGCCGACTCACGCAGCGTCAAAACCTGTGGTAATGATCCCTAACTGCGCAGCAACACGTCACGTGCATTTCCATTTAGATGGCACTGGCCCTGCTGATTTAGTGCCGCCATCATTAGCTGATTGGCCTGAAATTACCCGTGAAGCAGGTGAGAATACTCATCGTGTTAATTTAGACACAGTTACTCAAGCTGAAATCGAAACCTGGAAAAGCGGCGATACCTTATTACTTAACGGTAAAATGCTAACAGGTCGTGATGCGGCTCATAAGCGCATTCAAACCTTGATTGAATCAGGTGAAGGTTTACCTGATGGCGTCGACTTTACTGGTAAATTTATTTACTACGTAGGGCCTGTAGATCCAGTAGGCGATGAAGTTGTGGGCCCTGCAGGCCCAACAACCGCAACCCGTATGGATAAGTTCACTGATCTTATGTTAGATAAAACGGGCTTAATGGGCATGATTGGTAAGTCTGAACGTGGGCCACAAACCGTTGAATCAATCAAAAAACACAAAGCCGTTTATTTAATGGCTGTCGGCGGCGCTGCTTACTTAGTATCTAAAGCGATTAAGAAATCTCGTGTGGTGGCTTTTGAAGACTTAGGTATGGAAGCTATCTATGAATTTGATGTTCAAGATATGCCGGTTACCGTGGCTGTGGATACTCAAGGCGTTAATGCCCATGAAACAGGTCCGGCAATTTGGAAAGTTAATATTGCTAATGCCAAAAACAAATAAGCGTTAATTTTAATTTCACGTTATGGTTTTTGTGGTTAATTTCGTCAAATAGCGCAAATAATCTCGCTCAGGTTTGGATTGTGTCAAAATCCTATTGCCTGAGCGTTTTTGTTTGGGTAGTGTGCTATCAGTACTTATTATTGGTATTTTTGAAACAGTGTACTTTCAGTCTGTAAACTGTTTGATAACAGCATTTCATCGATTAATCATTTTGCTGTGATGTAGCACTAAAAAATAACACAGACATTGGTAACACAACAAAAATTAAAAAGAGAACTTCATCAAATGAAAAAATCGTCAATTTTACTCGCTATTGCAACTGCAGGCTTTGCCTTGTCAGTACAAGCAGCAGAGCCTGCTAAAACCCCCTTTAATGTTCAACAACTTGTAAAGTTGAATAAGCTTCATTCTGCCGCTGTATCAAATGATGGCAGCAAGTTAGTGTATGCCGTTAAGTTAATTGACGAGCAGGGCGACAGCAGCTCTGATTTATACTTACTGGATCTGAGTGATAAAAATGCTAAGCCAGTTCAAATTACCTCACATAAAGGCACTGAACATGACGTAACTTTTAGTGTTGATGGTAAATCAATTTATTTCTTAGCAGCGCGTAACGGTTCTAGTCAGTTATTTAACTTAGCCTTAACAGGTGGCGAAGCGATGCAAGTGACTGACTTACCATTGGATATCAATGGCTATAAGTTATCAAATGACGGCAAACAAGTTGTCATGAACATGCGCGTATTTCCTGACTGTAAAGACTTAGCTTGTACGGTTGATCGTATTGAGGCTGAAGAAAACAAAAAGACCACGGGTCGTGAATACAAACAACTCATGGTTCGCCATTGGGATACATGGGAAGATCACGCCCGTAACCATTTGTTTGTCGGTCAGCTAAATGGCAAGCCAGTAACAGATGTTGTTGATGTTACCCAAGGTTTAGATACTGAAACCCCGCCAAAGCCTTTTTCAGGCATGGAAGAGGTGACCTTTACCGCAGATGGTAAACACATTGTTTATAGCGCCAAAGCCCCAAGCAAAGATCAAGCATGGACGACCAACTATGATCTATGGAAAGTGTCTGTTGCTGGTGGCACGGCTGAAAACCTAACGCCAGATAATAAAGCATGGGATGCACAACCGACTTATTCTAAAGATGGTCGTCAACTGGCTTATCTTGCGATGAGTAAGCCTGGATTTGAAGCTGACCGTTACCGCATTATGTTGCGTGACACAGTTACTGGCGCAGAAAAAGAAGTGGCACCGTTATGGGATCGCAGCCCAAGCTCACTGACCTTCAGTGATGATGGCCGCACGCTTTATGTCACGGCGCAAGATGTAGGTCAAGTGACCATCTTTGAAGTTAACACTCAGTTTGGTGATGTCCGTCCGATATACAATGATGGCAGTAACAACCTTGTCGCAGTGACAGAGTCAGGGCTTATTTTCAGCAACAAATCATTAGTTGAGCCCGGCGACTTATATAAAATTAGCCTTGAAGGTGAAAACCTCACCCGTTTAACCAATGTTAATGAAGACAAATTAGCTGAAATTCAATTTGGTGAGTTCCAGCAATTTAACTTCAAAGGTTGGAATAACGAGACAGTACACGGTTACTGGATTAAACCTGCTAATTATGAAGCCGGTAAGAAATACCCAATCGCATACTTAGTTCACGGTGGCCCGCAAGGTTCATTTGGTAACTCATTCAGTGGTCGCTGGAATGCACAACTTTGGGCTGGCGCAGGTTATGGTGTGGTTATGGTCGACTTCCATGGCTCAACCGGTTATGGACAAGCCTTTACTGATTCAATCACCCAAGATTGGGGTGGTAAACCGCTTGAAGACTTGCAAAAAGGCCTAGCAGCGGTTGGTCAGCAACAAAAATGGCTAGATACCGATAATGCCTGTGCATTAGGTGGCTCATATGGCGGCTACATGATGAACTGGATCCAAGGTAACTGGAGCGATGGCTTTAAGTGTCTTGTAAACCACGCTGGTTTATTTGATATGCGTAGCATGTACCACGTAACAGAAGAGCTTTGGTTTCCTGAGTATGAATTTGGTGGTACATACACTGAAAATAAAGAACTATATGAGAAGTTCAATCCAGTAAACTATGTTGAAAACTGGAACACACCAATGTTAGTGATCCACGGTGAGAAAGACTACCGCGTGCCTTATGGGCAAGGACTAGCGGCATTTACATACATGCAGCGCAATAACATCCCATCAGAGCTATTAATGTTCCCTGATGAGAACCATTGGATCTTAAATCAAGATAACCTACAGCAGTGGTACAAAAACGTACTAGGTTGGATGGATCGCTGGACTGAAAACAAATAGTTTTACGGTTAGGCGAACAAAAAAGAGATGCTATTTAGCATCTCTTTTTTTATGGGCTGAAAAATTAATTACTCTGAAATGGGTAATTTTTCAGCTAGATAGTTTCGAGGCTTGTTTTATCGACTATATTGAGTTCTGTAGATGGGCACTTTTGAGCCGTTTTAGTAATACATACAAGGTAAGTTAATCTTCTGCGTGAACCCGTCATTTTTCGATGACCATTTTTATGACAGATCCTAGTACGTTTACTCATAGTGTTTACCCATAGTGATTTCAATCTACTTACTGTCGTTAATAACGCCGATTAAGTAACTAACATTCAATAATGAGGTTTAT
Source organism: Shewanella sp. 4_MG-2023 (assembly GCF_030548015.1). NCBI lineage: Bacteria > Pseudomonadati > Pseudomonadota > Gammaproteobacteria > Alteromonadales > Shewanellaceae > Shewanella > Shewanella sp. 4_MG-2023. The sequence goes on along the minus strand of NZ_JAUORL010000014.1, from coordinate 88,402 downwards.
TGTAACAGTACAAAGCTTGATGATGAATTTTTATAGCGCTTTTTTACTCGATTATGTCATTAAATTTCATTTATGTCGTAAGTGGTGTTTGTAGACATTGAATTTTGTTAATTGGCTCCGAAAAGCTATTGTCGTAAAAGTAAATTAAGGTCAGATTAGGTTTATTATTAACTAGCTCATATTTGTAAGAAAATACATTTGTAAAATGCATAAAAAGCAGTAGAGTTGCGCGATTATTTTTTTGACCACAAAACCATTGATATAGAGGGTAAGCTCGTGGATTTAATGCTTTACGTTAAGTTTTTCTTAGGATTGATAGCAATTATCAACCCTGTGGGCTTATTGCCTGTGTTTGTGACCTTAACCAGTCACCAAACTGAGGTAGAACGTAACCATACAGGTAAAGTGGCAAACTTTGCCGTGGTGATTATTTTGTTAACCACGATTTTTATTGGAGAGCATATTTTAAATATGTTCAGTATCTCTTTATCAGCCTTTAGAATTGCCGGTGGCAGTTTGATTGCGATCATCGCGATGTCTATGCTGCAGGGTAAATTGAGCCAAGTGAAACGTAACCAAGAAGAAGACCGTGAAGCATCAGGCATGGAGTCGGTTGCTGTGGTACCACTGGCATTGCCATTAATGGCTGGTCCTGGCGCCATTAGTTCAGTTATTGTATTTTCTTCTACTAATAACTCATTGGTGGACATGATAGGTATGTCCATTACGGTGATTATTTTTGGTTTAATGAGTTTTGGTTTGTTCAGAATGGCACCGATTATTTTTAAGTTGCTGGGTACAACAGGCATTAACGTCATCACGCGTTTAATGGGGCTGCTAATGCTTTCAATTGGTATTGAAGTGATAGCTGCCGGTATTAAAGGTTTATTCCCAACGCTAATGAGTTAATAACGTGCTTTATTTAATCAATCGAGCAACGGAATTGCTCGATTTGAACAGCAAACGTCCAAGAGTTTGTAAAACATCGATTTCTGCTTGACCTCAAATACGCATTTGCGTAAAGTACCGCTCGTTCTACAACATAAGGTTTTTCATAATTACCTTATATTCAATAGTGTTAGCTTATAGCAGTATAGATAAATAGAACCGTGCCACTCACACGTTAAAATGATTGCAACAAATTAGGTGACGTGTCCGAGTGGCTGAAGGAGCACGCCTGGAAAGTGTGTAAAGGGCAACCTTTCGAGAGTTCGAATCTCTCCGTCACCGCCAAATTCCTCCAAGCTATTTTTATTTAAATCCCCAAGTTATTATTTAAACTTCTAAGTTATTTATTAAACCCTCAAGTAATTCTTTAATTTCAAAAATTGATTTGTTTTAGCAAACTCAGTATCAAAACCTAGGATTTTTATTAATGCTTAGTATTTTTATACTGACATCAGCAATTAATCGTCACTTTAAAATTATTCCTCATCATGACTTTGTCAGTCTTAACACTGTTTTATCATCTACATTTAGTGTCGTCGATATGAATTTGATAAGTCACAGCGTGGCTTATTCGAGTATTATGCCTTTCAAATCTGCTACTTATTTATTGTATTAGTTCAATGGTTTAGTTAAAATAATTTAGCGCTTCATACGAGATTTAACAGCGCTTAATGGATTTAGCCATTTTATTAAAGGGATAATATATGTTCGCACAATTTTTTATCGTTATTGTAGGCTTAGCCAGTTTGGTTGGAGGAATACAAGGTGGTGATTACTTATGGGCTTTTTGTGGGCTGATTATGTTTACAACTTCGGCTGTAACACTCTATTGCCTTAAAACGGGTAAGGTATTTGGCGACGATAAAAACACCCAATAAATGATTCACTTGAACGTTTAAAGCAAATACTTTTATAGATAATAATGATGAAATGGCTATTTACTTGCCTATTGGCGCTGACAAGTGTGTTACCCGTCTGGGCAAATTACACTGTCATTCATCGCGCTTATGAGTCTAAAAGCGGCGATGTTCAAGTTAACTACAGTGGTCGAGTGGTTCATATTCTCGCTGATGATAATCAAGGCTCAAGGCATCAAAAATTCATTCTAAAACTCAATAGTGGCTTAACCTTGCTGGTAGCCCACAATATTGATTTAGCCCCGAGAGTTTCAAATTTGCGTGTTGGTGACCTTGTTGAGTTTTATGGTGAATATGAATGGAGCAAAAAAGGCGGGGTGATCCATTGGACCCATGCAGATCCTGCAGGGCGACACGCCGAAGGCTGGTTAAAGCATGATGGTACTACCTATAAATAATTAATGTTTTTTTAGTTTTATTAGATCAACAAGGAAGTTTTAAATGAATATTAGTATCACCAACAGAAATCTACTACTGCGCATCTTAATCAAAGGTGTTTTACTTTGGGGGATCTCAACTGCGTTTTATTCCAGTTGATTATGCACTTAACAGGAGAAGAACACTTTTTTGATGGCATAGTGCTATCTTTAATTACTTTTCCTATTGGTGGTATTTTTTATGGTTATTTAACTTGGCGATTGCAGCATAAATCAAAAAAATAGCTTTATATATTATAACGGCCATATAGGTCGTTCATTTAGTGGAGTAAAGCTTGAACATTACTAGAGATAGCGTACTAACGCTGGCGACATTTTTCTCACTGGTTATCGTATTTTATGTTGTAGGCTACTGGTTAATTTTTAGGATGGGTCAAGCAACACCGCTAATGCTCTCTGTTGGCGCTGCCACTATCTTAACGTGTATTATTCGTAAGCGGAGCCTTTCAGGTCTTGGTTGGCACTGGGGGCAGTGGAAATACCAATGGCTAAGTTATCTTGTTCCTTTTGCCATCGCGTTAATGGCATACCTGTTGGTTTGGTTATTAGGTGTCGCAGACTTTTATGATGCTGATTTCTTGTTTACACAAAAACAAAAGTACAATTTAGTTCATTGGAACGACGCCAGTATATTTTTATTTCATTTTATATTAGTTGCGACAATCAGTTTTTTTGTGTCTTTACCTTCGATATTAGGCGAGGAGATTGGCTGGCGTGGTCTACTTGTGCCTGAGCTGTCTAAGTTTATGTCTTTCACTGGTGTTGCCCTCGTGAGTGGATTGGTTTGGTCCGTATGGCATTGGCCACTGATCATCAAAGGCTTATATGGAAATGATGTCACTCCTTTATATTATCAGCTCATCATTTTCAGTGTTTTTATCATTTCAACTGGGATGATAATGACTTATCTGCGGTTGAAAACAGGTAGTTTGTGGACTGGGGTGATATACCACATGAGTTCAAATATTTTTATTCAAAAAGTATTTACACCGATTACGCTGCAAAAAGCCGATTCGAGTTGGTATATGGATGAATTTGGTGTCATTACTGCGCTGGTAGCAGCTTGTGCTGCGTTTTATTTTTGGCGCAAAGGCAGGGTTGAATTCAATGATTTGAAAACGCTTTAAATTAAAAATGACTAATGCTATCTTCGCATTTTAAACATTTATCTCTAGTCGATATTTAAGCGCTTACTCATAGTCAATTTTTGAATCGCTGATATGGCTTAACAATAAGCCATATCACTGGTTGATAAAACAGCCCAATCACTTCAAAAAAGCAGAATTTCAAATGCTTGGCCATTTATGCGCTAAAGTTAACTAGACTTTAAACTTAGTTGCTCATCCGACTAAAAGCCTTACTCGACAGTTCTGTACGAACGTTTAACTCATAGTGTGTTAGGTCACATCTAAGATAATTTCTGGCACTTTAGTCAGCAAGTTGCCGTTCAATAGGGTAAAATAACCTTTAATGTACTAATGAAGTTTGTTCTAAATGAGGATTAATGAATAGCAATAACGATAAATATAGTATAGACAATACCGATTACACAGTCGGACAAGATAACATTCAAAAGTGGGGCTTTGACGTCCACAACCCTGTTTTTGGGATCAGCGCCTCCTTAATTGGACTCTTCTTAATCGCCATTCTCTTGGTTGAACCAGAAACATCAAAATCTGTATTAGATGGCATAAAATGGAAAATTATTGGTACTTTTGATGGCCTATTTATGTGGTCTGCCAATCTGTTTGTGTTGTTTTGTTTGGCAATGATCATTTCGCCATTTGGTAAAATTCGCTTAGGTGGTGATGAAGCCAAGGCCGATTACTCAATGTTGTCATGGATAGCCATGCTATTTGCCGCGGGAATGGGCATTGGTTTAATGTTTTGGGGGGTAGCAGAGCCTGTAGCTTATTTCACTGGCTGGTATGAAACACCACTTAATGTCGAGCCAAACACACCTGAAGCTGCGAAGTTAGCACTGGGTGCCACCATGTTCCATTGGGGCTTACATCCATGGGCCATTTACGGTGTAGTATCACTATCACTTGCTTTTTTCGCTTATAATAAAGGCTTACCACTTTCAATGCGTTCAGTTTTTTACCCAATATTGGGCGATAGAACTTGGGGTTGGCCAGGCCACGTTGTTGACATTTTAGCGGTACTTGCCACTTTATTTGGTCTGGCGACATCCCTCGGCCTTGGGGCTCAACAGGCTGCCAGTGGTTTTCACCATGTATTTGGTATGGATAATGGCTTAATGCTGCAAGTCGGCATTATCGTGATAGTGACGTTAATTGCTGTGGTTTCTGTGGTTCGCGGTATTGACGGTGGTGTAAAAGTTATCAGTAATGTCAATATGTTGTTGGCGCTGGCATTAATGTTATTTGTTATATTAGTGAGTTTTGCGGTTTCTATGGGTACCATTCCCATGACCGTAATGGGCTACATTGAAAATATCATTCCTTTAAGTAACCCAATGGGTCGTGATGACGAAGCTTGGATGCATGGTTGGACCGTGTTTTATTGGTCTTGGTGGATATCATGGTCTCCTTTTGTAGGTATGTTTATAGCGCGTATTTCCCGTGGCCGTACCATCCGTGAATTTATGATGGCTGTATTGATTGTACCTACAGTGGTGACAACCTTGTGGATGTCAGTATTCGGTGGCGTTGCGATTGATCAAGTGGTCAACAAGATTGGTACCTTAGGTGAGAAAGGCTTAACAGAAGTGCCTTTAGCGATGTTTGAGATGTTTGATGCATTGCCAATGGGCAATATATTATCGTTATTGGCCGTTGTATTGGTACTCGTATTCTTTGTAACCTCATCAGATTCTGGTTCACTGGTGATTGATAGCATCACATCAGGCGGTAAAGTCGATGCACCCGTTCCTCAGCGTGTATTCTGGGCCTTTATTGAAGGTGCGATTGCTGCGGGTCTACTTTGGGTTGGTGGCACCCAAGCCATTGAAGCATTGCAGGCTGGTGCGATTTCAACGGCTTTACCATTTACCATTATTTTATTGGTGATGTGTGTCAGTTTGATTATGGGTCTGCGAACTGAAAAAAGGCCTGGGTTAAGGAGCTAACCTAAACCTAAATCAAAACCAAAGCCCAGTTTCACTTGTCATTATTCAAGTGAAACTGGGCTTATTCGATCTATACCCATAGCTTTTTTATCGGTGTGTCTGGGCTAAAGTGGTACTGAATTTGAGCTTGCAGTAATTCAGCGGTTGCGATGGCATCGGTTAATGCATCGTGTGGTGGATAGGTGGGTAGATTGTATCGGCTACGACTATTAGCAAGTCGAATTGATGCTGGGCGAGTGTTTCTCAGCCAATCTAAAAAGCTTCGGGGTTTTGCCTGTTGAATATTAGCTTCGAGCTGCATGGTATCAACTACAGGGAATACAATCCCTTCGTTTATTAAACTGCGAAGTGCGGCGTCAAAAAAATCTCGTTCTATTCTGCGATAATGCACTACCACAATTTTGCCTGCCAACTCATCTAATAGTTGTTCTAAAATTCGGAGTAAATCAGGTGCGCCTTTTAAGTCTGAATGGGTAATACCATGGATGATGATGGAGTCTTCTTTGAGTTTATCTTCTGGTGAGATAAACCAATGTTTCGCCTTTCGACAGGCGATGCGATCTAAGGTAAACGGCACCAAACCTATACTAATAATGCTGTTTTGGTTGGCATCTAAGCCAGTTGTTTCGAAATCTACAGCGACAAATTCAATATCTTTCAGTTTGATTTCTTCGTGGTAAGTGCTGGCATTATAGAATTTTTTTAATCTGCTATCTTTACTTTCTTTGGCTTTGATTTGCAAAAAAGCTTTCCAGTTTAAAATTTCTTGGTTTGTAAAAAGTCGCATTAATTATCCTTGCATGCTGCTAGCACTGTAACGGAACTTTAAAAAGTTTTGCGCACTGCTTAGTACCAAAAAAGCATCTTTTAAATTACGTCTTTCAAAATCAGACATGTTTTCAGGTTCAATATTATTATCGGCTTCTTGATCCGATTGAATATCTAATGCTTGATGGCGAATGCGAACTAAAGAGATAAACTCCATTGCATGCTGTAAATCTTTACCTTTTGACGGCGGTAAAATTCCGGCTTCGATAATGTCTTCTAAGCGATCAAATGAATTTTGCGATTGTGAGCCAATGGCGAGGGCGTGGACACGGATAAGATCAGCTAATGGCGCGGTGCCACGGCGCTTTAAATTAATTGAGTTGTTATGGCGACCGTCTTTTTCCATGACAAAGTCTTTAAAAAAGCCCAGTGGTGGGGTGCGATTAATGGCGTTTCTTGCAAGGCAGGCTAAAAAGCGATTATTCTTTTTTGCTTTTCTGAGTATAAAGGCGTTGAGCTGTTCAGCCCATTTGGGTCTACCGTATACCCCATAAAGATCAAAAAAGATTGAGCAGTTTAATAGTGCTTGAGGCTTTGGATTATCAATCCAGTCGGCAAAACACTCTTCCCATTGGGATTGGGTTTTTCGATACTCTGGATTTGTTGCCATTATGTCACCGGTGCAATAAGTGTAGCCACAGGCAGCTAAACCATCACATACATAGGTGGCTAATTGCTTAAAGTATTCACCATGAAGTGATTCTTGATATTGATTATCTAAAATAATCGCATTATCTTGATCCGTTACAATAAGTTGCTCATCACGAGCCATAGAGCCTAATGCTAAAAAACAATAGGGCACGGGTGGCGGTCCTAATCTTTCTTCAGCCAACTCCAGTAAACGCTGCTTAAAACTTCTACCAATTTCAGACATGGCGCGACCCACCATGTGTGAGTTTGCATCTTCGTTGACCATACGCACAAAACAATCTTTAAGCTGATGTGACAAGATAATTAAGTCATCAATACTGTTTTGCTGAAAAATACTGCTAACAATCAATAAGCTGTTTTGGGATTCATAGCGAATAATGTCACTGACTTCAATTAAACCAATAGGTTGTTTGTTTTTTAATATCGGTAAGTGATGAACGTTATACCTGAGCATCAGCAGCATGGCTTCAAAAATATAGGCGTTATGATCTAAAGAGATAAGCTCGGTGGACATGACCTCTGCAACTTGGGTTTCTACATCTAACCCTTGGGCGAGCACCTTTGCACATAGATCTCGCTCAGTGATGATTCCCACAAAGCTATTACCACCTTCATCGGCAAGATTGGGGTCGTTAATAATGGCCGCTGATACATGCTCTTCAGACATGGTTTTAGCCACGTTTTGAATGGTGGTAGTAATGGGTAGCATCACAGGTTCGCGACTCAGTAGCGTTTTAACCTTCGAAGTAGTGAGTGAGTTAGCATCGTCGCTATTGTCCTCAACCGCTTGCTGTAAACGAATGCTACCTTCGACCTCAACAAAGTCAGCAAAGGCGTCATAGCGCTCGCAAAAGTCTTCAAAAATACTTTCAGGAATACAGTAGAGTAGGGAGTCTTTGAGGGATTTTGCAGGTAAGCGTACTTTATTATTGGTCAGTAGCCCCATTTGGCCGAATAAGCCTCCTTGATCAAGGCGGTTATACAGTTCCCCTGAACGTCGGTAAACCTCCACGACACCACTGCGGATCATATAAAGTTCGTGTATTTTATCATTAAAATCAATGATCATACTGTTAGCACGACTATAGGATATCTCGACACTTTGTGATACTTCGATTAATGCCTCTTCTGGCAATTGATCAAAAGGTGGGTACTGGCGGATGAAGTTACGAATTTCAAGTAGCTCGACTTCCATTATTCGCTCGATATTAGGGGGATTTGAATAGATGTTAACTAGTATATGGCATATATAGGTGATCTGCAGCTTGGTGGGTCGCAGACTGGTATTAATATCTAAATATTTTCATCGTTTTAAAATAATAGCAGCGAAATATCGTTAATCTTTAACCATTCAATCAAGTCTGTTGTAAAAGCTTAGTCATGGTCATACAGTCGATTTTATGTCTTTGCTCATTAGCGGCTAAAAACCACCTCTAGGTCTTTTTAATGGTGGGTAAAATAGATGCCGCGCCCTCGTAGAAGCCAAATTAGCCTAGAACTATTACCAACGAGATAACCCTTATTGCCATTGTTGCAGCCGTGTGGTTGGCCGTGCATTCTTTTAGAGTAAAGAGTATGTGGTGATGATAAATACACAGGTAACAACTATGACCACAGACGTGGCTGGGTTGAATCACTCATTCTTTAACTGACAGATGTGTTTGCCATTGATGTGGCGGCTTATGCGGTGATGTCTAATCATCTGCATGTGGTGTTACACATTGATATTGAGACAGTAAATAACTGGAGTGACCGCGATGTGGTGATGTAATGGCATAAGTTGTTTAAAGGCGATGGGTTAACCCAAAAATTTGCTAAAGGTCAGCTCATTGAACCTCACGAGGTAGTAAGGTAAAAGCACAGCATCGCTATTTACCGTAGCCGCTTATGTGACATCTCTTGGTTTATGCGCTGCTTGAATGAACCGATAGCCAGACAAGCCAATCAAGAGGATAACTGCTCGGGTCGATTTTGGGAGGGCAGGTTTAAATCTCAAGCGCTTTTAGATGAAGCGGCAGTTTTAGCCAGTATGGCCTATGTGGACTTAAACCCTATACGCGCCAATATGGCCGCCACACCAGAGCAATCAGACTACACCAGTATCCAACAACGAGTAAAAGCGGCAATAAAAGGTGAGCAGCCTAAAACCTTGTTGCCATTTATTGGTAATGAACGTGCTAACCAACCCAAAGGCATTGCATTTTCATTAAAGGATTACCTTGAACTAGTGGATGATACAGGGCGCATTATTCGTGATGATAAACGCGGCGCAATCAGTCAAAGCAGTGCGAAGTTACTCACCAGGCTTAATATTCCACAACAAAACTGGCTTAAAATCACCACCGAATTTGGTCAGCTATTTCATGGCCCAGTGGGCTCACTGCAAGAGCTAACACAATACTGTGAGCATTTACAAAAACGGCGACGGCACTTTGCTACAAGCTGCCAGCATTTTCAGTAAGCAGGCACGTTAAATAGGTTCAATATAACTAATATCACCAAAGTTAAACACTCAAAACCATCATCCTTGCATGGTTGCAAAGTGACGGCTTAAAAACGGTAAATTAAGCCGAAAACACTCAAATATCATCATTATCAACCTTCAAAGCCCACAACCAAACGCCGCGGGCTACTTAATCAAGCATGTTCACTTGTACATAGTTGAAAAGGTCGTTATGTTATTGATTGATAATGGCTGTCTAGTTTGTTTCGTTTTATTTTTTTTTAGTAAAGATGGCTGGCGCATAAAGTTATTCTGTCAGCTACTAACAAGCTGCTAAATCCAGGTTCACCAAGGTTGTCACGCCATTGCTGAGCAAATAGCCCGCCAGCATATGGTCCACTTATTAGCAGGGCGTTATGCGTTTGTAGAAATGATAGGTAATTATTATGGATGATTTAGTAAACTCATTACAAGATATCGGTTTTAAAGCCAAAGTCAGAAAAGGAAAAGTTTTGGTTACACTTGACGGGCTGTCCAATCCAGTTTCAATAGTGAAAGATATTGCCGCCGATGAATACAAGGTGAAAACGAATGACTCGATTCAAGCGATAATGGCTTTTATTTTACTATTTTTTGGCCTATTCGGTGTTTTAGCGGACAATGATTTAAAATTTACAAACGCTGCACTTATTTCAATAGCAATGTTCTCTTTCATCACCGTGTTACTTACAGAGTTCAAAGTAAATAATCTGCGCTCTGCGATAGCGGAAATCAATCGTGGAAGATGCGCATAGCAAAGCGTTTAAGAGGGATTCTTGCCGCGTGGCATTTTTGGTATGCGGTGATTTTTGTGGTGAAATTGGTCTGCGGAAAGTTGGTTTAGGCGGCACTCACCCCTTAACGCAGCGTTAACGGCATGACAGAAGAACAAGCCATTGAGTTAATGACTAACGAGGCGTTCCAGCAGCAAGCTGAAGCAGAAGGAAAGTGGCGCAGGGCAACATTAAGCCAAGTGCAACTAACCAGTTACTACTCTGGCTATCGTGAAATTTATGATTTACGTGAAGAACTAAAACAAACACAGGGTGAAGACTTCGATTTAAAGAGCTTCCATGAACAATTTTTAAGTTATGGCAGTGCACCAGTAAAATATATTAAGCAATTAATGGTTAACTAATTATGGCAATAAGCCATCAATGTAAGTTGCTTCATTAAGCAAATCTGCATTAGTAATACCTAAAAAAGGCCTGAATAATCAGGTCTTTTTCATTTTTGTGAGCTAGGTTCAACAACCGTGCAGAAGCTTTACACTCCACATATAGTATTTTGATCATGACAGTGCTAATCTAAATGGTAATGGTTACCATTTAGATTAAGTCGTCATGAAAAAGATCCTCCTCATTGACCAGCAGCTAAAAAAAAGCTTGCCCTTATGTCAGCAATTACAACTTTTAGGCTATGTTATTACCATTGTTGATAACGGCTTTAATGCCTTAGTTGCAATGGAAAGTAATCAGTTTGAAGTGATTTTACTGGACTCTTCAGTAACACAAATGGATGCTTTTTGGTTACTCATGGGTAAGCATTGTCAAACACCCGTGATTGTTATTACCAACAATGCCAGTGTCGATGAACGTATTGCTGCATTTGAACTGGGCGCTGATGATTATTTACCTGAGCCTATTAATGTGAAAGAACTTTTACTGCGTGTGAATGTGCTTAATCGACGCACAACAAAGCAAACTCACGATTCAATGACTCATATTGCCAATATTGATTTTGCTGTTATCGAATCACAGTTAACCAGTGGACAAATAGAGCAAACTACCGAAAAACAACATATTGAACAAAGCGCCAATGTGGAGTTTGATGATGATAATAACGCGGTAACATTTAATGGTCAGCAATTAAATCTTACTCAAACAGAGTATCGTTTGTTCAAATATTTGTTTCAGCGTAAAGGAGAAATCGTCACTAAATCAGAATTGCAAATGCGCGTGTTGCATAAAGAGTTAGGCGAGTTTGACCGTAACCTTGATATGCACATCAGTAATACCCGTAGAAAAATGGCCAAAGAAAGTCTACCAAGAGAACTCATCAATACGGTTAGAGGTAAGGGCTATTGCTTTAGTCCATTATTTAGCTAATCTCATTTAACGTATCCGTTAACACCTAGCTAATGTGATCTTACAGGGGCTTTTTATTGTATTGGTATTAATAACCCTCATCAGCAGAAAATTAAGTCACCATATTGAATAGATGTAGAGCAGATGCTGTGGATTTGATTTTATTGCGTAACGGCTTTTGATAAGATGCAGGGATAACGTCGATTATAACCTTACATAAAGGAAGTCCTATGCGTATTAGCGCGAATTTTGATGGCGGCAACATTGAGACCATTAGTTTAGACAAGCACGATGACATTCAACTCGCCATTAGACCTGATGAAGGTGGAGAGTTTTACCAATGGTTTAACTTCCGTATGGAAGGTCAAATTGGTCAAACTTACACATTGAATATCGTTAACGCAGGCAGTGCCTCTTACCCGAAAGGTTGGGAAAATTATCAAGCCGTTGCTAGTTACGATCGCCAGCATTGGTTCCGCTTACCGACAACATATCAAGATGGTAAATTATCAATCCAAGTTGATTTAGATTGCGATGCCATTCAAATTGCTTACTTTGCGCCTTACAGTTACGAACGTCACTTAGATCTGATTAGCTCAGTACAACTTCACCCATCAGTTAAACTAGAAAATTTAGGTTTAACCCTTGATGGTCGTGATATGAGCCTGCTAACTATTGGTGATAACGATCCTTCAAAGAAAAATATTTGGATTACCGCAAGGCAGCACCCTGGTGAAACCATGGCTGAATGGTTAATTGAAGGCCTGCTAAACCAATTATTAGACAGTGATTGTCCAACCTCGAAACTGCTATTGGATAAAGCTAATTTCTATATCGTGCCAAACATGAATCCTGACGGAAGCGTCAGAGGCCATTTACGTACGAATGCTGTTGGAACTAACTTAAATCGTGAGTGGGAGTCGCCTAGTTTAGAGCGAAGCCCTGAGGTTTATTATGTTACCAATAAGATGAAAGAGACTGGTGTAGATTTATTCTATGATGTTCATGGTGATGAAGGCTTACCTTACGTGTTTGTTGCTGGTTGTGAAGGCGCACCAAATTACACTCCACATATGGCCAAGTTACAAGAACAGTTCCTTGCAGCGTTAAGTATGGCAAGTGCTGATTTCCAAACTAAATATGGTTATGACAAAGATGAGCCAGGAAAAGCGAACTTAACCGTTGGTTCTAACTGGGTCGGCAACACATTCAAATGTCTAGCGAATACCTTAGAAATGCCATTTAAAGACAATGACAACTTAGCCGATCCTGTGGTTGGTTGGTCACCGGCGCGCTGTGAATATTTAGGTGAAGCATCACTAGTTGCGATGTTGGCTGTGGTTGATAATTTAACAGAATAGGCAGTTTTATGGCGTTAATCGAATGTCCTGTGTGTCAAAAGCGAATTTCGAGCAAAGCAAAACAGTGCCAATACTGTAAGGCTTCTGCTGATGGCGATAGTGATTCAAAAAGAACAATTTCACACATTCAGAAGTCTAATAAATTAATGAATCAAATGATGTTGTTTCTAACGCTATTTATTGCAGGTGCAGTATATGGTTTTTGGGGCGGCGAAGTTGCCACTGGAACGGATGCATATATTGCAGGTAGTTGTTTTGCTTTTGGCTTTGTTGGCTACATTATTACTCGAGTCAGAAGTCTAATCCATAAGCGGAAAAGTGTATGAATGATATTAATAAAGTCATAGATGAAATGCCTGATGAGGTTTATCAACGTTTACGCGCAGCGGCAGAAACGGGTAAATGGGAAGATGGCACAGTGCTATCTAGCGAGCAAAAAGAGTCAACGTTACAGGTAGTGATGTTGTATCAAGCGCGTAAGTTAACTCAAACTGATCATTTTACAATTGCTGCTGGTGGTGAGATAAACGAGCTGTCTAAATCACAGTTAAAAAAACAATTTCGCGGTGAAGCTATCGCAGAATTTAAAGAGCCAGAACTATAAACTGATTTTTAGTTATCTCTAGTGAATTTATTTCAGCAAAAAAAGCCGCATCAAAGATGCGGCTTTTTATTGTCTAAAGTACATTACATATTTATTTTCAGAAATTTATTCAGTTAGCTCACCCAGTAAGTTTTGCTGCATTGCGATTTTTACTTCATTTGAAGTTAAATTTTTTGATAGTAAATAATGTAATTTAGCCAATGCTGCTTCAATGGTCATATCTGAGCCGCTAATCACTCCAGCTTTGGCTAATGCATTACCCGTCGCATAACCCCCCATGTTCACCTTTCCTTGAAAACACTGGGTTAGATTAACAATTACAATGCCACGTTCATCAGCTTGTTTAAGGGTATCTAATAAGGCTTTATCTTGAGGCGCATTCCCAACACCAAAGGTCAGTAAGATAAGTGCTTTTACTGGCTGCATTAAGATGTTGTTAAAAATCTCAGTTGAAATACCTGGGTATAAGGTGATCACGCCTACAGGTTGCGGGCTGATGTTAATCACCTCTAAGGGCTTAGTGGTGGGCTCGGTGATCTTACCTGCACGTAAATTAATTTTGATCCCAGCTTCTAACAATATAGGAAAGTTAGGTGACGCGAAAGCATCAAAACCATCAGCATGGGCTTTGGTTGAGCGGTTGCCCCTAAACAACTTATTATTAAAGAATAAACACACTTCAGCGACGGGATAATTCGCCGCAATATACAGTGAATTAAGCAGGTTAGTTTGCCCATCTGAGCGCAGCTGAGCTAATGGGATTTGCGAACCGGTTACGATAACAGGCTTGGATAGCCCTTGTAACATGAATGACAAGGCAGAAGCCGTGTATGCCATGGTGTCAGTGCCATGCAAGATCACAAAGCCGTCGTAGTTATGGTAATTGACTTTGATGTCATTGGCGATGCGCTGCCAATCAGGTGGTGCCATGTTTGAAGAATCAATCAATGGTGAATATTCATTAATGACAAAGGTTGGCATTTCTTCATGGTAAAACTCTGGCATGGACTTTACACAATCAGTTAAAAATCCTGCCACAGGTGCAAAGCCATCATCGGTTTTGCGCATACCAATCGTACCGCCAGTATAGGCAACGTATATGGAGCGTTTTGTCATTGTAATGAATTCTCAATCACTTAAATTATATAATCTGCAAATTATACGGCTTGAGCTGAATAAAACCCAATAAAAAAGCCCGAATAACGGGCTTTTTTGAAGATAATTCAATTTGATCTTATTCTGACTTCATGCCTAACAAGATTAAACAATCACAATAGCTTAGTAATCGCAGAGTTCGCAATACATGTATAGGCCATTGGGATCATCAAACTGAGTCATTTGTTCAACAACAGTGCGCCATTGACCCATAAATTGTTCAACCATAGGTGACTGTGTGGTTGCTACAGGTAAATATGTTGCAGCAGATGCGAGCATTTTTTGCATGAAGATTTGCTCGGTTGTGAGCTCTTGCTCGATGACTTTAGTATCAAACTTTACCATTTCAGCCATTTCAGCCGCTTTAGCAATGGCGCTATCCATATCGCCAAGTTCGTCAACCAACCCCAGTTCAACGGCGCGGGTGCCAGACCAAACACGGCCTTGGGCAATGCGGTCTACTTGTTCTAACGACATGTTTCGTTCAGTGGCAACTAACGAGATAAATTCATGATAGCCGTGTTCAATATGGCGTTGTATGACAGCAGAAATATTTGGGTCTAACTCACGGGTCGCCGAAATACCAGCCCATTGCGAGGTCGACACACCATCTGAGTTAATGCCCCAATTGGACAAGACTTTTTCAAAGGTGGCAAACATGCCAAAGATCCCGATAGAACCAGTGAGGGTAGTTGGAGTGGCATAAATGTAATCAGCACTTGCTGAAATCCAATAACCGCCAGATGCCGCTAGGCTACCCATACTGACCACTACGGGTTTACCAGCCTGTTTAAGGGCAATGACTTCTTGTCTAATTTTTTCAGAAGCAAATGCACTCCCACCTGGGGTGTCGACACGTAGCACGACTGATTTAACTTTGTTATCAAAGCGGGCTTTCTTTAATAGTGCTGAAGTGCTCTCGCCACCAATTTGTCCCGCTTGTTGTTTGCCATTGAGGATATTACCTTTGGCGACCACAATGCCGACAGATTCTTGTTCTATCAGTGAAGGAATTGGCTGTACTAAATTAAAATATTTAGAAAAAGAGATTTGCTTGTATGAGTCGCCATTGGCTTCTTGACCTACGGTTTTAAGCATGGCGAGTCTAAATGACTCATCTGAGACTAATTCATCAACCCAATTCATTTTTATCGCTAATTGAGCTGAGTCACCGTTAACACTATCAAGTTCCGCTAGGTAGGTTTGTGGGTTTAATACGATATTCTCGGTCGCAATTTGACGGTTAGTGGCAATGGTTGTTTCAAAGTTTTGCCATAAGTCAGTAAGCAGGGCGTTGCTGGCTTCTTTTGCCGGCGCTGACATATCATCACGGATAAAGGGTTCGACCGCTGATTTGAAAGTGCCGACTCTAAATACATGGGTGCTGATGTTCATTTTCTCAAGTGCGGTTTTAAAGAACATACGGTAGCTGCTAAGGCCTTCAAGTGACACGCCACCTTTATGGTTGAGATAAATGGTATTCGCATAACTTGCCAGGAAGTATTGATTTTGCTCGTATGAATTGCCAACAGCAACCACGGTTTTACCCGCTTCTTTAAACTTGTTTAAGGCATCACCAATGGCGGTCATTTTACTGATCCCACCACTACGTAAATTGCCCATTTTCAATACGATGCTATTAATACGTTTGTCATGAGTGGCATTTTCAATGACGTAAAGAATGTCGGCTAAAAGTATTTCTGCTTCCGGATCATCAGTGTTACTTTGTTTAAATATCGCTTCAATCGGGTCAACATGACGTTTTTGATCCACAATGCTGCCAGATAGGTTTAAGACTAAGGCAGATTGATCTTCAATGGTGATTTCTTCTTCAGATGTCATAGCCATAATGATCATGGCAATGATGCCGAAGAAAATGATATTGAGGATTAATTTACGAATACCGTTGATGGTTTTCCAAATAAATCCAAAGAATCTCTTAATTAATGAGGGTTTAGCGGACATTAGCCACTCCTGTAACATTCTAATAGTGTAATGCTAACTGATCTTGAGTGATTTTGGGAAATTGAATTGTAACGGTTTTTAACAATAGCTACGCTAAATGATTGAGCTTATGATTATGTCGTTGTATGCTAGTTTAAATCACTTGTTTAAAAAGGATGTTTGAATGTCGTTTCCACATTTATTAGAACCCTTAGATCTAGGCTTCACCAAGTTAAAAAACCGTGTATTGATGGGTTCAATGCATACGGGTCTAGAAGAAGAAAAGGGCGGATTTGAGAAACTAGCTGCATTTTATAAAGAACGTGCAGCAGGTGGCTGTGGCTTAATTGTCACCGGTGGCATAGCGCCAAATTTCAGAGGTCGGTTAGCGCCTCATGCATGTCAATTAAGTTTTCCTTGGCAAGTAAGCAAACATAAAATTGTTACCGATGCAGTCCATGAAGCGGATGGCAAAATCTGTATGCAAATTCTACATGCAGGCCGTTATAGCTACCATCCATTTTCATTAGCGCCAAGCAAAATAAAATCACCTATTACCCCTTTTACGCCGTCAGCAATGTCATCAAGACAAGTGCGTAATACCATTAAAGATTATGCCTCTAGCGCTGCGCTTGCAAAAAAAGCGGGCTATGACGGTGTTGAAGTAATGGGCTCAGAAGGCTATTTAATTAATCAGTTTATCAGTTCGCGTACCAATAAACGTACCGACGAGTGGGGCGGTGACTTTACTCAGCGTGCTAAATTCCCCGTTGAAATTGTTAATGCTATTCGTGCCAAAGTCGGTAGCGATTTTATCATAATATTCAGGCTTTCTATGCTTGATTTAGTCGACAATGGCTCAAGCTGGGATGAAGTAGTGCAACTGGCTAAATGGCTAGAAAGTGCTGGTGTGAGCATCATCAATACCGGCATCGGTTGGCATGAAGCACGTGTACCTACCATTGCCACCAGTGTGCCGCGCGGCGCTTTTGCATGGGTGACTGAAAAACTCAAATCAGAAGTTAATGTGCCATTAATTGCGACTAACCGTATTAATACCCCTGAAATTGGTGAATCAATTATCGCATCGGGTCAGGCTGACATGGTATCAATGGCGCGGCCTTTCTTAGCCGATGCTGAATTTGTTAATAAAGCGGCAGCTGATCAAAGTGAATTAATCAATACCTGTATTGGTTGTAACCAAGCGTGTTTAGATCATACCTTCTCAATGAAACGTGCTACCTGTTTAGTTAATCCACGTGCATGTTATGAAACTGAGATTAATTTTACCCCAACCACAGGTAAAAAACGTCTTGCGGTTATGGGCGCAGGCCCTGCTGGAATGGCGTTTTCTGTATATGCCGCTTCACGTGGCCATGAAGTAGTATTGTTTGAAGCTAAAGACGAAGTGGGCGGCCAATTTAACTTAGCGCGTAAAATTCCAGGTAAAGAAGAGTTTCACGAAACCATTCGTTATTTCAAAAATCAAATGAAGCTGCATAATGTCGAATTACGATTAAACACCCGTTTAGATGCAGCAGTATTAGCCACTGAAAAGTTTGATGAAGTGATTATTGCCTCTGGGGTTGTCCCACGGGCGTTATCCTTACCGGGATTTGATGATCCTAAAGTGGTTGATTATCAGCAAGTGCTAAAAGGTGAAGTAGAGATTGGTGATAAAGTTGCGTTAATCGGTGCTGGCGGTATTGGTTTTGATATGGCGCATTTCCTGTGCGAGAAGGAATCATCAACATTACAGCCTGAAAAGTGGTTAAAGCAATGGGGTATTGATAAAAGCTATCAACATGCTGGCGGTTTAACTGACGAATCAGAGCATAACCCAAGTCGCGATGTGTATTTACTGCAACGTAAAACCACTAAAATGGGTAAAGGTTTAGGTAAAACAACCGGCTGGATCCATCGTAGTGTTTTAAAGCAGCATCAAGTGAATATGAAAACCGGTGTTAGCTATGAAAAGTTTGACCAACAAGGGTTACATATTAAAGTCGGTGAGCAGTCAGAAATTCTTGCGGTTGATAATGTAGTCTTATGTGCAGGGCAAGAGTCTAACCGCACATTAGTCGATGAGATGAAAGCGTCAGGGTTACCAGTTCACCTTATTGGTGGTGTTGATGTTGCCGCTGAATTAGATGCTAAACGCGCTATTAGACAAGGCGCTGAGCTGGCCATGGCGATTTAAGCTTAAGGTGAGTATTAATTAAAAAACCTAGCAATTTGCTAGGTTTTTTTGTTTACTGATAATATTCACTATTTGTATTAAATATAATTGCTAAGTTTACTTATTGAGGTTTGTTTCAATGCAGAGCTCAGTGTTTAAGGATTATCCTATGTCAAAAAACGTTGTTATTACGGGTGCAAACCGCGGTATTGGTTTAGCACTAGCAAAACTATTCAAGCAGCAAGGTTATAAAGTGTTTGGATTATGCCGTCATACTTCTGATGAGCTCGACGAATTGGGCATTAATGTAATTACTCAAATTGATGTGGCTACCGATGAGGGGATTCATAATATGAAAACCTCACTTGCTGGTGTGTTAATTGACGTACTGGTGTGCAATGCGGGTATTTTACGTGATGAGCAGTTAGCTCATCTGAACATAGATACGATTCGCCAGCAGTTTGAAGTAAACGCACTGGCTCCGTTGCGTATTGTTGCTGCGCTACAATCACAACTAAATGTTGGTGGTAAAGTTGCGATGATAACCTCAAGAATGGGCTCTATCGAAGATAATACCTCAGGTGGTCGTTATGGTTACCGTATGTCAAAGGCTGCTTTAAATGCTGCATCAATGTCGTTAAGTCATGACTTAGCATCAAAAGAGGTTGCGGTCGGTATATATCACCCAGGTTATGTACAAACAGATATGGTAAATCATGGCGGTGATATATCAGCAACTGAATCAGCTGCGCGTATTGTAGGTTTAATAACGCAACTTGATATGAGTCAAACTGGCGTATTTAAACATTCAAACGGTCAAGTGTTGCCTTGGTAAGATTAAAGGCAAAACGTCAAAACTGATTATTAAAAAGCCCATTGCTGATCACAAGCGATATAAAATATAGCTTGTGAATGCATTATGTGGAAGCTATTAGAAATTCAGCAATGTTGATTAAAATGGCCACACCCATAGCAGCATAGGTATGCTCACTGACACCACAATAAGTTCAAGTAATAAACCCAGTCGCCAATAATCCCCAAAGCGAAACCCACCAGGACCGAGGATCAGGGTATTGTTTTGATGACCTATTGGCGTTAAAAACGCGCATGATGCCCCAATCGCTATGGCCATTAAGAATGTATCAGGGTTAACCCCAAGTTGGGCTGCAGTACTGATCCCGATCGGGCACATGACTGCTGCAGTTGCCACATTATTCATTAAATCAGATAAAAACATGGTCACCACTAAGACCAAAACTAATGCGCCTATTGCATGGCTCTGGGCAATATTATCAAGTAAAAACTGGGCGATTAAATCGGCGGTACCTGTGGTATACATGGCATTCGCCACAGGTAATAAGGCTGCGAGTAGCACTATCACGGGCCAGTCGATTGACGTATAAATAGCGCGAACGGGTACAATACCAAACAGCGTAAAAGCCAGAGCACCAGCCACGAATGCAACAGCAGCGGGTAATAGCCCAAAAGCGACGGCGACAAGCGTCAACACCATGATGATTGAAGCCGTCAGTGCCTGTCCTTTTTTAGGTACTCGGATATCGCGTGCAGCTAAAGGTAAACAGCCGTACTGAGATGCAAAACCTGATACAGATTCAGGATCACCTTGAAGTAATAATACGTCACCGGCTTTTATCGGGGTAGATCGTAAACGTTTTACTGAGCGGTGGCCTTGGCGAGAAATGGCGAGTAAATTGATACCATAGCGGTTACGTAATTCAATATCGGATACCGAGCGATTAACTATTGTGGTGCCTGGCATTACGACTAGCTCCTGCATGATAATTTCTGCAGGCTTACTTGTGTCATTATCATCATCTTTAGCAGATTCTGGTGTTGATTCGTCGCCTTTTTTTTGCAGTTTAGTTTCAACCACTGCTACAGTTTGCGCTTCTTCTGTAATAGCGCTTTCTGGTTCAAGTTCTAGCCCTAGGCTAGAAAGTGCTTTAGGGATAGATTCCGGTTCGACTTCTATGATCAGGATATCACCAGTTTGTAGCACTCTATTTGGATTTGGGGCCGTGAGGTGTACCTCGCGACGGATCATGCTGATAATTTGAGCATCGGCCTCATCAAGCAATTTATCTACTTCTCGCAGATTCATTTTTTCAGCAATACTGCCAGCCACAATATTAACTTCACAGAAGTAATTACCGGTATCAAAACTGCCAGATGAAGATTGTTTGCGACTGGGTACGATATGCCAGCCAAATAAACCGACAAACACGATTCCAGCCAGAGCAATACAAACACCTACTGGCGAAAAGTCAAACATGGTAAAACTACCTAATCCGCTGGATTCACGAAATCCAGAAACGACGATATTTGTTGGCGTACCAATTAAAGTTGTCATCCCGCCTAAAATTGAACCAAATGCCAGTGGCATTAATACTTTCCCTGCAGGTAAGTCATATTTAGCAGCCATTTGAATCGCAATAGGCATTAGTAATGCAAGGGCGCCTACATTATTCATAAACCCTGATAGCAAGGCCGCCAAACTGATCAGCGCCAGTATACTCAAGGTTGGTCCCGCTTGAGCTGGTAATAAGTACTTTGCCAATATATCGACAGCACCGGAGCGTTGCAGGCCATAGCCTAATACCAGCACACCGGCCACAGTGATGACTGCTGGGTGACTGAAACTTGTAAAAGCTTCACTGCTTGGGACTAGACCTGTGAATACACAAACAAGCAAGGCAGACATAGCGACTAAGTCATGACGCCAGCGCCCCCATAAAAAAAGCGCCATAGTAACGAATAAGATTATGACAATGATAATTTGATTTGGTGACATGGTATTTGGTCTTTAGAGGATGGTTGTTGAAATGATTATTTAGACCTATCGGCTATTGAAGTCACACCACCTCGTCAATAGATTTAAATTGCGGTAAACGTGGGTCTCGCTGTTTTCTGCGGTCATAACGAACGATAGCCGATTTGTTTTTGCGGCGCTCAACATAAGATCGTTGCTCAACTATGTAATGACCATCAACTAAAACAGTATCGGCAACCTTGGGGATGCTTTTTCTCACAGTCATGTACAACCTACAGATTTATATTCAGATTATCTAAAGCATAGGTGACACATTGTAGTTCTGCTAAGTAAGTCGCTAATTATTTAATGTTTAAAGGAGGGGTACCAATGTATAGATTGCTAATCTTGCTGAGGTTTGCCAATATTTTTTGACCACTAGAGCTTTGAAAATTCACATCTAATTAGGTGACCGCATTAAGCATAACACTCCAGTCTAAATACATTAGTTTAAGGCAATAAAGAGTAGATTTTTCAATGGTTAAATCTTTGGTGGCCTTGTTTGTTTCACTATTTGTTTCACTATTTGTTGTACTTAACGCAACAGCCACAACCACTTGGCAGCAAATAGCAACGTCGAACTCTTTCTCTGCACGCCACGAAGCGGGCTTTATCAAATTTGAAGATAAGGGTTATTTAATTGGTGGCAGAGGAATAAAAGCCGTTGATGAGTTTGACCCTAATTTGTTAATGTGGCGCCCTTTACAAGAATCCCCCATAGAGCTACATCACTTTCAACCAAGTGTATGGAAAAACAAAATTGTTATTGCAGGGGCGTTAACTGGAGCTTATCCCGCTGAGACGCCAGTTGAAAATATTTATTATTTTTACCCCAATGAAAACAAATGGGAAAAAGGTCCTGCTATTCCACCAGCAAGGTTAAGAGGTAGTGCCGTTGCTGTTGTTAAAAACGATTCCCTTTACCTTATTGGCGGTATTACTAACGGTCACCTAGATGGCAATGTTAACTGGGTTGATCGCTATGACTTTATGACCAATACCTGGACTATTCTAAATGATGCCCCACACGCGCGAGACCATGCTCAAGCTGCGCTAATAAATAATCATATTTATGTTGCAGGGGGACGAAGAACTCTAGGCAAGCACAATCAAGTCTTTGAGTTAGTTGAAGGCAAACTTGATGTATTTAATATCGAGACTAATCAATGGCAAGTAGTGCGAAACGAATTACCAATCCCACGAGCTGGCATTGCAATATTCGCTCATCAAAATAAATTGATAGTAGTCGGGGGAGAAAGTGCCGATCCCAATAAAGCTCATGAAGAAGTTCACTTATTTGATAGCCAATCAAAACAATGGCTTAAAAAGCCTTCTTTAATTCAAGGAAGACACGGGAGTGGTGTTATCGAAGCAAATGGCTACCTATGGATTGCCTCAGGTTCTGGTATGCAGGGTGGATCACCCGAATTAAATTCAGTTGAACGTATTAAGCTCGATGCTATTTTTAATAATGATAAATAGCTTAATAATGACAATGCAATATACCTAAAATTGATAAGTTAATCTGAATCACAGATAAGAATATATGTGTCTCTGGTTATATTAATACCTGAAAATTTAACAAGTTGGTGAAGGGGCTATTGGATCAGATAAATAGGTAGCCGGCTGAGTACTTTTTTATGAAAGTGCTTAAGTTAAAGTTGGCAATTTATTTACGATAAGGAACAAGCTATGAAAAATAATCTGTCAAAAATGGCAAAAGTATCGGGATTTTACTTAATTATTTCGATATCTATAACTTTTCTGACGTCGTGTGCCTTTGTAAAAAATACAGATTCGAATGAAACTAACGCTATAAATAATGAATCAAATAGTCATATTCAATCTAGTATTGTTAACTTTGAAAACACCCATAAGACAGCTTACGATGGTAGTGATTTCTACACCTATTTTTACGGCGAAACAATAGGCACCAAGGATACAATTGTGGGTTTGGCAATTATAGAACCTAACAACGAAATTCATCCGCCTCACCAACATGCTGAAGAGGAGTATTTATACATTGTAGAAGGCTCGGGTATTTGGACGTTAAACGGCGTAGAAACACCTGCAAAAACTGGCGATGTATTGTATGTTTCCCCCTGGGACTTACACGGCATATTTAATACTGGCGATGTATCAATGAAGTTTTTTATTACTCGAGCAAGTAGTAAAGGCGTTAATGTCGAAAAACCTTAACCGGTGAAATAATAGTCAGCTTTAATGCAAAAAAAACCAGCAAATCTATTTTTAATAGTATTTTGCTGGTTTTATATTCTACTTAATGGAATTTTAATTAGAACTACAATTATTACTTAGCGTAGTTTTTCTGGTTAATATCCATTTCCGATTTCAAACCCATTGTTAAGCTTACACACATTGTCAGTAAGATAATGGTGAAAGGGAGTCCTGTGGATATAGCGCCCGCTTGAAGGGCTTGTATCGCTTCTGTACCACCAACATACAATAATACCGCTGCAATAGCGCCTTCTGTGGTTGCCCAAAAGATACGTTGTGGCACTGGTGCATCAATCTTACCACCGGATGTAATACTGTCTATGACCAGTGAAGCCGAGTCAGATGAAGTAATAAAGAACACCATGATCAATATGATTGAAAGAATCGAAATTATCGAAGTCATTGGCATTACGTCAAAAGCCTGAAATAACGCTAGCGTGATATCTGTTAACCCATTGGCACCTAATTCACCGACTTGATTGATGATTTGATCAATAGCATTGCCGCCAAATGTTGCCATCCAAAAAATAGTAATCGCTGTTGGTATCAATAGTACGCCAAGTAGGAATTCTTTTACTGTTCTACCGCGAGAAATACGTGCAATAAACATCCCCACACATGGTGACCAAGATATCCACCACGCCCAGTAAAATACTGTCCAGCCATGCATCCAAGCTTCGTCTTCTCGACCATGTGGATTGCTTAATGGAATAATATTTTCAATATAGCCCATGATAGTAATCGGTAAATAGGTCAGAGTGACGGAAAAAGTCATTATTATGATAAATAACAATAAAGCAAAAGCTGCCAGTAAATTAATATTGCTGAGAACTTTAACGCCGCCGTGCATACCGCGAATCACTGAAAATATGGCTAATGAAGTAACAAATGCAACAATAATAAGTTGAGTTGAAATGCCATTACTGATCCCAAATACATGACTTATACCACTGGCAGCTTGTTGAGCGCCCAAGCCTAGTGATGTTGCTAAACCAAACAGAGTGGCAAGCACTGCCAATATATCAATGATATGACCAAACCAACCCCAAGTTCTATCACCTAAAATAGGGTAGAACGCAGAGCGCATAGACAGGGGTAAGCCTTTATTGAATGTGAAGAAGGCCATTGATAATGCTACTACCGCATATATTGCCCATGGGTGTAGACCCCAATGGAACATGGTAGCACCTAGAGAAGCTTTAATGGCTTCATCAGTAAATGGCTCGACACCACCGGGCGTTTCAAACCAACCAGTATAATGAGCTGCAGGTTCTGCTAAGCCCCAAAACATCAGCCCAATGCCCATTCCTGCTGCAAATAGCATCGCCATCCATGAAAATATAGAATATTCGGGTACTGCGTCATTGCCACCAAGGCGGATTTTTCTAAAGGGAGAAATAATTAAGGCGATACAAAATAGTAAGAAAAAGTTTGCAGACCACATGAAAAGCACATCAAAATTATTGATTATTTTCCATTTAACGCCATCGAGTGCTGCTTTTGCAGTGCTTGCATCGACTGAAAGTAATGCAATTAGAAAAACAGCGATTAAGCCTGCACTGATACCAAAAACAGGATTGTGGATATCAAAACCCCATTTCTGGATATTATCTTGTCCCACTTCGTAGTCAGTATTATTAATACTGTATTTGTCTTTTGATTGACTCATGTGCCCTCAATAACTCATTTTATAGTAACTATTTTTATTAAAGGTTAACAGATTTAGACCCTGAGTGATGAGTGTTTTTATAATAAAAAATACCGCAAGTTACTGATGTTAATTGGTTGTTTGTTATGTTGCCACCTTGGGTTTGTCTGTTTTTTTTTAGTAGTGCTGTAATTGTCAATATATCTAAACTGCGGAATAAAGTTCTGAATATTGTGTTTGATGCTTTTTTTATAAGCATTGTGGCTCTTTTTTTAAGTTTGCTTAAAGGTTGGTTTAATAAACTGAAAAATACAAAAATTCAAAAATAGATATAACCTCTATCCACTAGCGATAAATGTTGATGGCATTTATGCTTTGCTAATGGATTAAGGTATCAATGAAGGTAGGGCTAAAATGACAACTACAAGTGAGTCTTCAGAAAAAGCACCCGGCTTTTTAGGAAGAGCATTAGATGGTATTGAGCGAGTGGGTAATAAATTACCAGATCCTGCAATGCTATTCTTAATTTTGATGTTTGCCGTATGGGCTATCTCAGCTTTATTGTCTGGGGTAAGTTTTGAGGCAATTGATCCAAGAACCGATAGTCCAATCGTGGTTAATAATTTGCTTAGCGCTGAAGCATTAACGCACTTTTTAACCTCTATGGTGTCTACCTTTACCGCGTTTGCCCCATTAGGGGTGGTCCTTGTTGCCATGTTAGGTGTCGGCGTTGCAGAGCAATCGGGTTTTATCAATACCGCGCTGAAGCAAATGCTAAAAATAACCCCGGCAAAGTTTTTAACACCAGCGGTTGTGTTAGTGGGGATTATTTCTCATACCGCAACTGATGCGGGTTATGTGGTCGTTATCCCACTTGCTGGGGTGATATTTTTTACTGTTGGTCGCCATCCATTAGCTGGTATTGCCGCGGCGTTTGCAGGGGTATCAGGCGGTTTTTGCGCCAACTTTATTCCCTCAGGAATTGACCCACTATTACAAAGCTTTACTCAGTCGGCAGCGCAAATTGTCGATCCTGATATTCAAGTCAACCCACTCAATAATTGGTTCTTTGCAGCTTCATCATGTATCCCAATTACCTTAACAATTTGGTATTTAACCGATAAAATTCTTGAGCCAAGACTTAATCGTAGCCATAAAGTAAAGCGTGAAGAAGTTGATTTACCAGCAATGGAAGAGGTTACTTCTAAAGAAATAAATGCATTTAGAGTGGCATCGGCGGTGATGTTGGCGGCGATAGTTGGCTTTTTCTCATTAACTATTCCTGAAACATCAACCTTACGCGATGCTAGTGGTTCGTTAACCAGTTTTAGTGCGCCATTGATGCAATCAATTGTGCCGTTAATCTTTATCTTCTTTGTATTGCCAGGTTTGGTTTATGGCTTTATGACTGGCACCTTTAAAAGTTCAGCCGATGTGGTGCAGGCGATGTCAAAATCAATGAGTGGCATGGCGCACTATATTGTAATGGCGTTTTTCTGTGCCCAGTTTGTCGCTGCATTTTCAGCGTCAAACCTTGGTGCGTTAATTGCGGTAGAAGGCGCAGGCGGCTTAAAAGCCATGAACTTGCCTGCTGAAGTTACCGTTATTGGCATGGTAATTTTAGTTGGTTTCGTTAACCTATTTGTTGGTTCATCGTCGGCTAAATGGGCACTGATTGGGCCGGTACTGGTTCCTATGTTGATGCAGCTCAATATTAGCCCAGATTTATCCCAAGCCGCTTACCGAGTGGGCGATTCAAGCTCTAATATCATTACCCCATTGATGCCATACTTCCCGTTGGTGGTAGTTTACTGTCAACGTTATGTGAAAGGCATAGGCATTGGTACGTTAATTTCTATGATGCTGCCATTTAGCTTGGCATTGTTGTCTATTTGGAGCGCTTGGTTATTGATCTATTGGTCAATTGGTTTCCCATTAGGCCTTGGTGCAAGTTACACCTACGGTTAACCCCTTAATGATTTAGGCCTACAGTCTACAATCGAATAAACTAAAAAGGACTGCATTTGCAGTCCTTTTGTATATTTGCACAGCGCTTACGCGTGCACACTCGTTGTTTGGGGACTTTGCTGTACTACCGCTACAGGCTGGTGTTGTTCGTCGATCTTTTTAATGCGTTTTAGTTCATTAAATACCATCGGCATCAGTAAAAGACATAAGCTTATATTGGAAAGTGGCACAGCCAGCCAAATACCATTGACCCCAATCATCAACGGCAAAAGCATCAAAAATGGAAGTTGGATCAGCATATTACTTATCGAAATGGTTAAGGATTTACGGCCTTGATTAACGGCCATAAAATACACTGTGGCCACAAAGATAATACCGTCCAAGATTAACGCAAACAGATGTAATCGAATTCCGATTAAAGCTTCAGCCATTAATGCGCCATCGCCATGACTGAACAGCTGCAGCACATTGCTAGGAAACAAGTTTAATACTACAACCAATAACAGTGCGAAAATACAAACGACTTTTGTCGCAAGAATCACCGTTGTTTTGATGTTGGCTATTTGTTTTTTGCCGTAATAATAACTTACCGGTGGCTGCATACCCCCAGCAATCCCTTCTGCTATGAGATAAAACATTGTGGCGATATAGCCGATAATCGCGAAGGCGGCGACATGCACAGCCGAGCCGTAAACCATGAATGAGTAGTTATGTAAGGCAATAATAAAGCTAAAATACATGAACATAAACAAACTGGATAAGCCTAATGCCATTATAGAACCCATAGTCTTAACGTTAATGACATTCAAAGAAAATTGTAATTTAGTATTCGATTTACTCGACATAAAATAACAGCCGCCTAATATCACGACTAAGGTTTGAGAAATCATGGTAGCCAACGCAGCACCATGCAAACCCATTGGGTAAAGGACAATCAGCAGGTAATCCAATATGATATTTACACAGGCACCTAGCACCATAAGTTGTGTCGCGATAGCCGGGTTTTCATCATTACGAATTAACAGTGGTATTGCAGTAGCCGCGGTTGTAAAAAATGCGCCATAAACAAAAACGTCTATATAGGCTATTGCCATAGATAAGTTCTCACCTTCAGCTTTTTGTAATAACAATAAGTCTTTAGCAAAAAATTGAATGAACAGCGCAGCCATTATGCTAAAGCCAATGAGCAGGGCGATGGCATTATTTAAAATGCGTTTTGATTTTATAGGGTTATTCTCGCCACGGCTGATCGATAATAAGCTGCCTGCACCCATGCCTATCATCATGCCAACACCAATAATACCGCTGATAATTGGCCAAGCGAGGTTGATCCCAGCAAGCCCCTCGAAACCAATGTAATGGCCAACGAAGATACCGTCGATGATTTGATATAAGCCACTGACTAGCATTGCGCTAATCGATGGAATGGCATATTTCCAATAATGTTGCTTCACATTATTAGGGTTAACTTTTTGAGATATGATTAACGACATTTTTTAAGGCTTGTTGAGAATGAAGCATCATTATCGCACCATATAAGATAGACTAAAGTTGGTTACTATCCGCTAAACGGATAGATTGTTAATGATTCAATTAAGAGTATGAATATGAATTGGTCTATAGAGCAATTACAAGCATTTGTTACTGCCGTGAATTTAGGTTCATTTTCTGCTGCTGCCCGTTCTTTAGGAAAAGCGCAGTCAAGGATAAGCAGTGCTATAGCTAACTTGGAAATTGATTTAGGTTTTAAATTATTTGATAGATCTGGGCGTTTACCTGTGCTGACAGAGCAGGGCGAACAAATGTATATTGAAGCCAATGCCGTTATAGCACAATGTGAGCGTTTAAATGCTAGAGCTATGTCGGTAATGACTGATGATGAATTGTCGCTAACAATCGCTATTGACGAAGCTGTACCTATCTCTATTTTCGAAGATTTCTTTGATAAAACCGCTCACCAATTTCCATTATTAAAACTGACTATCTTAAATGGAACCCGAGACGATATTGCACAGTGGGTTGAAATAGGAAAGGCTGATTTAGGTATTTTGTTCTTGGGTGAACAACTGAGTGACAGTTTAGAGTTCTTTACCATTGATAGTTTTCATCAATCTCTAATTGTTGCACCGAAACATCCGTTAGCGTCAATACCAGTGCCAAATATTTCACAATTAAACATGTATAAACAATTTGTTATTTGTGACTTAGAAACCACAGGTAAACCTATTTCAGCTAATTGTTGGCACGTGGACAGCTATTATTATATTACTTCTCTCGTTGCCCGTGGTTTAGGTTGGGCCTTAGTACCGGAGCATATTGCCCATTCAGATTGGTATACAGGCGAGATAATTGAGTTAAGCTGTTATCACATATCGGATTCACTCACCATTGAAATGGGATTAGTGAAGCGACGGGATAAAGGTGCGGGACACATAATGAACTGGATGTTTGGTGAGGTGGAAAAAATGTTCATCGCAGCTAAAAAAGAAAGAATATAATTCAATTTTTATGTCTATCAAAGATGCTATTACTAAAAGTCAGGTCATGACTTAGCGTTAATTAGTGATATTACTCAGTCACTAATAAATGTCTGCGTTGTTGAACGTAAATATTACTGGGTTCATCTGTGGTGAGATCTAAATCAATATTGCTATCGGGTACGCAGCAACATGGCAGGCATTCATCAGCTTCTAACTCAACAAGTGGCTCAGTGATATAGCTCACCTTACCACTAATGATTTTGGTTTTACAGGCACCACAAAAACCACGTCGACATTCAGAGAAGACGTTGACTTTTTTTATTTCTAATACTTCTAAAAGCGTGTGTTGCTGTTGATTAAACAGCAACACAGGTTCCCCATTTAAGCTAACAATGGGGGCTTTTTTTAAATGTCTATTATAGGTCAAAATCTAAAAACTCATCACTATCAACAGCTGAATCAATTTGTCCTACTAAGTAAGAAGAGACTTCTACTTCTTGTGGGGCAACTTGTACCGCATCACTTTCAAGCCAGTTTTTCATCCAAGGAAGTGGATTAGTTTGCTCAGCATAAGGCTGTTTTAAATTAACCGCTTTCATGCGCTGGTTAGTAATATATTCAACGTACTGACATAAAATCTGTTCATTTAAGCCAATCATTGAACCGTCTTTAAATAAGTACTGTGCCCACTGCTTTTCTTGTTCTGCAGCTTTATAAAAGATGTCATAGGCTTCTTGCTCACATTCAGCCGCAATTTCACCCATTTCAGGATCGTCTTTTCCACCTTGCATAATATTTAAAATATGCTGAGTACTATTAAGGTGTAATGCTTCATCACGGGCAATCAAACGAATAATTTTTGCATTGCCTTCCATTAAGTTACGTTCAGCAAAAGCAAATGAACATGCAAAGCTAACATAAAAACGAATTGCTTCTAATGCGTTGACTGACATCATGCATAAATACAATGATTTTTTAAGAATACGGCTATTAACAGTAATTTCTTTACCGTTGATGAGGTGCGTGCCTTGTCCGTGTAGATTCATCACTTGGGTTAATTCAATCAAGTCATCATAATATTGAGCGATATCACCGGCCCGTTTTAAGATTTCTTGGTTGACGACGATGTCATCAAAAACTACTGAAGGATCATTAACAATATTACGAATAATATGGGTATATGAACGAGAGTGAATAGTTTCAGAGAAAGACCAAGTTTCAATCCAAGTTTCAAGCTCAGGTAACGACACTAATGGCAATAATGCTACGTTTGGTGAGCGGCCTTGAATTGAATCAAGTAAGGTTTGGTATTTGAGGTTTGAGATAAAAATATGCTTTTCATGCTCAGGTAAACTTTGATAATCGATTTTATCTTTACTTACATCTACTTCTTCCGGACGCCAGAAAAAGGATAATTGTTTTTCAATTAACTTTTCGAACACTTCATATTTTTGTTGATCGTAACGTGCAACGTTAACGGGTTGTCCCATGAACATAGGTTCATACATTGGGTTGTTCGGAGTTTGACAGAAAGTAGAGTAAGCCATTTTTATATCCCAAAAAAGCGGGGAAAACTCCCCGCGTTTATATGCTAATTAGTGATTAAATCTTACAAGCGCCGCTTGCACAACCATCGTCTTCTTTTTCAACGACAGTGATGTCATCAAACTGATCCGATGCACCATCACGGGTGTTGTGATAGTAAAGGGTCTTAACCCCAAGCTTATAAGCGGTGAGCAAATCTTTCAGTAAGGTTTGCATAGGCACTTTTTGATTATCAAATCGTGTCGGGTCGTAATTGGTATTTGATGAGATTGCTTGGTCCACAAACTTCTGCATCAAAGCGACTAACTGTAAGTAACCCTCATTATTTGGCATATTCCAAAGTAATTCATACTTATCTTTAAGTTCATCAAAGTCAGGTACAACTTGCTTTAATTGACCATCTTTACTGGCTTTAACACTGATCAGGCCACGTGGTGGTTCAATGCCATTGGTTGCATTAGAAATTTGCGATGATGTTTCAGACGGCATTAATGCCGAAAGAGTGGAGTTACGCAGGCCGTGCTGTTTAATATCGGCACGTAAACCTTCCCAATCCATGTGTAATGGCTCGTCACAAATTTTATCCAAGTCACGTTTATAGGTATCAATGGGTAAAATACCTTGAGCGTACGTTGTTTCATTGAACAAAGGACATGCGCCTTGCTCTTTTGCTAAATTGTTTGATGCTTTCAATAAGTAAAATTGAATTGCTTCAAAGGTTTTATGGGTCAAGTTATTACCTGAGCCATCAGAATATTTCATGCCATTCTTAGCAAGGTAATTAGCGAAGTTAATCACACCTATGCCTAGAGTACGACGATTCATAGAACCAAGTTGCGCTGAAATGATTGGGTAATCTTGATAATCAAGCAAGTTATCTAATGCACGTACTGCTAAGTCAGCTAATGGTTCTAGCTCTGATAAATCTTTGATAGCACCAAGGTTTAATGCTGATAATGTACAAAGGGCAATTTCACCATTTGGATCATCAATATTCTTCAACGGTTTAGTTGGCAAGGCGATTTCTAAACAAAGGTTTGATTGCTTAATTGGCGCAACTTGCGGATCAAATGGGCTGTGAGTATTGCAGTGATCAACATTTTGAATGTAGATTCGGCCTGTTGATGCACGCTCTTGCATCATCAATGAAAATAATTCAACTGCTTTAATCTCTTTACGACGAATGCTTAAGTCAGCTTCATACTGAAGGTATAGACGTTCAAATTCGTCTTGATCAGCGAAGAAAGCGTCGTATAAACCTGGCACATCAGATGGGCTGAATAGGCTGATGTTTTGACCTTTGATTAAACGTTGGTACATCAATTTGTTTAGCTGTACACCGTAATCAAGATGGCGAACACGGTTGTCTTCAACACCACGGTTATTTTTAAGTACCAGTAACGATTCAACTTCTAAATGCCATAACGGGTAGAATAGGGTAGCTGCACCACCACGTACGCCGCCTTGAGAGCACGATTTAACCGCTGTTTGAAAGTATTTGTAAAATGGTAAGCAACCGGTATGGAATGCTTCTCCACCGCGAATAGGGCTACCTAATGCACGGATACGACCGGCATTGATCCCAATACCTGCGCGTTGACTAACGTATTTTACAATTGAAGATGCGGTCGCATTGATAGAGTCAAGGCTGTCGTCACATTCAATTAATACACATGAGCTAAATTGACGTGTCGGAGTACGTACACCTGCCATGATTGGGGTTGGTAAAGAAATCTTAAATGTTGAAGCCGCGTCATAAAAACGTTTGATGTAATCTAAACGGGTGTCTTTTGGGTAACGCGCAAATAAACAAGCTGCCACTAAAATATACAGGAACTGAGCACTTTCATAAATTTCGTTAGTGACGCGGTTTTGAACTAGGTATTTGCCTTCAAGCTGTTTAACTGCAGCATAAGAAAAGTTCATATCGCGCCAGTGGTCAATATAACCATCTAAAATGGTTAATTCTTCTGACGTGTAATCTTCTAAAATATGCTTATCGTATTTGCCAAGTTCAACCAAGCGAGTGACTTGATCAACTAACTTCGGTGGCTCAAATTGGCCAAAAGCTTTTTTACGTAAATGAAAAACAGCAAGTCTTGCAGCGAGGAATTGATAATCAGGCGCTTCTGGTGAGATTAAGTCTGCTGCTGCTTTAATAATGGTTTCGTGGATTGCTTCAGTTGGAATACCGTCAAAGAATTGTAGATGAGAACGTAATTCAACTTCTGAGACTGAAACGTTTTTCAATCCTTTAGCTGCCCACTCGATAACGCGATGAATTTTGTCTAAATCGATTGTTTCGCGTTCGCCACTGCGTTTTGTGACTGTCATATTGCTGTTCATTAAAAAAGCCTTGATTGTAAAATAGTTTGCGTGATTTAAATTTTGGATCTTTTTTAATCGTCTCGTTTACGATCGCCATTAAATCACAATACGTTCCCTTGTAAGTTGATCATCCATAAGCACTAACAACGTAATATATCCAAGAAATACGAGTGTTATTTGAAGACCCAAAGCAGAAAAAGCCTTGTGTCTTGTTCTGATGTCACACACAAGATATGGTGTTTAATTAAAACTTACATACAAGATAGTGAGGTTTGGGGCGATTTGCAAGCAGCAATTTAGTGAATAAGTTGTGGATATCTTATGTATAGTGGCCAATGTTAGTGAAGGCTAACCTGCTAGGTCAAAATACACGATATTTTGTTGGTTAAGATTAATATTTAGCCGAAAAAAAACGTGAGCTCGATCGCTACAATATTCGGCGATCGATTGTTTTGTTAACAAAATTATTTGCTATTTATATTTAAGATTTGTTAAGGAAAGCCTGATGTAAGTCGGCAACCTTGCTGAACTGAAAATCACTCGGCCATTCATTGGGTTTATCTTGCTCTGACAAATAACCCCATAATGCGATAGCGCCTTTCATCCCAGCATTACGGGCGGCAATTAAATCCCTTTCAGCATCACCTATATATAGGATGTCCTGTGGCAGGCAATTAATTTGCTGGGCAGCAAGTAACATTGGCGCGGTATGTGGTTTGGAGTGCTGGGTGGAGTCACCACTGATAATCGCAGTGAGTTTGTGCTCGATGTTTAAGGCCTTAACCAATGGCCGAGTAAAACGGGCTTGTTTATTAGTAACAACACCATAAGGGATGTCACGTTGCTCTAATAACAACAGAAAATCATCAAAACCGCTAAATAATGATGCTTTTTCACCATTGACCCGTTGGTAATGCACTAACAAAGCTTGCTGAACTTCGATTTGTAACTCATGGGAAAGCTCAGGTATACCGGCTTTTACAAGCGCCAAACTACCATGGGAGGCAGCAGAGCGTAAGTTATCAATACTTTTACTAGCGATACCGCGCTCTTGCAAACTTAAATTTAATGCATGGACAAGATCTGGGGCTGTATCAGCTAATGTACCGTCTAAATCAAAGAGTACACCTTTAATCTTGTTCATAGTTATCCTAAGCGTGCTGAAGTTATTAGCGATTACTTAATCCGATTATGAATTAAGTGAAGGATTAAAGTAGTAATGTCACTGATTCACTGCAGTATTACTACTTTAATATTGTTCTACTATTTATGGCTGGCTATTAAAGATGACGATGTGATACTAATCAGCTTTTTGGGTGGCGATCATATAATTAACGTCAACTTTATTCGTGTACTTATATACACCCGTTAAAGGATTAAAGCTTATCCCAAGAGCATCACGGCAATGAAGCTCTGTTTGGTCAACCAAATTGATTAACTCAGACGGTTTAATGAACTTACTGTGGTCATGCGTGCCAACTGGCAGCATCTTTAAAACATATTCAGCGCCAACAATTGCTTGAATATATGACATCAGGTTACGGTTAATGGTTGAAAAGAACACATAACCGTTAGGTTTAATCATATCGCAGCATGCTTTAATCACTGATAATGGGTCAGGGACGTGCTCTAACATCTCCATGCATGTGACCACATCATAATAGCCTTGATGTTGCTGTGCATGTTCTTCTGCGGTCATGGTTTGATATTGGATATCGATGCCAGTTTCTAATGCATGCAGTTTAGCCACTTCAATTTGCGCTTCACCCATGTCTAAACCTGTTACATTGGCACCAATTTTAGCCATGCTTTCTGACAAAATACCACCACCACAACCGATATCTAATACTTGCTTACCAAAAATACCACCACTGGTTTGATCGATATAATTAAGGCGTAATGGGTTAAGTTGATGCAAAGGCTTGAAACTGCCATTAGGATCCCACCAAGACTGGGCCATTTGGGCAAATTTTTCTATTTCTTGATGATCTACATTTTGCGGCGTGGTTTGTTCTTGGTTAGACATGTCGAGAACCCATTAATTATTAGTATTTATTGCAGGTATTATAACCATTAGATTGAATAAACATAGTGAGATGAAGCAAGATTTCACTTTGGTTGACGGAATATTGCTCAATGTCTGCCCATAAAAACGACATCAGTTTTTTATGGGGCAATTTATCAAAATGAAATACGCAAATAATGTAATAGAGATTGTTGAATTTAAAGATTTTTTGACAGCTTTTATCCTCGCGTTAATATTTCCTTGTTCTAGGGTCTAGCCTCTTTAAATATCTGTGTTAGAATGCCAAATCACGTTTTTGAGCTACACAATAAAATGGAATAATTATTGTGCGCTAATTTTAGGGGAACGAGCAGTTTATGACTGATCTGGCATCATCAATTTCGCCAATTAACATCGAAGACGAACTAAAGAATTCATATTTAGATTATGCAATGAGTGTAATCGTAGGTCGTGCATTACCTGACGTTCGTGATGGGTTAAAACCTGTTCACCGTCGTGTGTTATTTGCCATGAACGAGTTGAAAAACGACTTCAATAAGCCTTATAAAAAATCAGCTCGTGTTGTTGGTGACGTAATTGGTAAATATCACCCACATGGTGACACGGCCGTGTACGATACGATTGTTCGTATGGCACAACCATTCTCAATGCGTTACACGCTCGTTGACGGCCAAGGTAACTTTGGTTCTGTTGATGGCGATTCAGCAGCGGCGATGCGTTATACCGAAATTCGTATGCGTAAGTTGGCACATTCTTTATTAGCTGACTTAGAAAAAGAAACCGTAGATTTTGTACCTAACTATGATGGTACTGAATTTATCCCAGCGGTTTTACCTACTCGTGTACCAACATTATTAATTAATGGTTCGTCTGGTATTGCGGTTGGTATGGCAACAAATATCCCGCCACATAACATTTCAGAAGTGATTAAAGGCTGTTTAGCATTAATTGAAGAACCTGAGTTATCTATTGAGCAATTAATGGATTACATCCCAGGTCCTGATTTCCCGACAGCAGCCAGCATTAATGGTCGTAAAGGGATCATTGACGCGTATAAGACCGGTCGTGGCCGTGCGATTATGCGCTCAAAAGCTGAAATTGAAGACAATAATGGCCGTGAGCGTATTATTGTTACTGAAATCCCATATCAGGTTAACAAAGCCCGCTTGATCGAAAAGATTGCTGAGCTTGTTAAAGATAAAAAGATTGAAGGTATTACTGGTCTACGTGATGAATCTGATAAAGACGGTATGCGCATCGTTATCGAGATCAAACGTGGCGAAGTCGGTGAAGTTGTTTTAAACAACTTATATGCGCAAACTCAAATGCAATGTTCTTTTGGTATTAACATGGTGGCATTGACCAATGGTCAGCCTAAACTGTTTAACCTGAAAGAAATGCTAGAGTGCTTCATTCTTCACCGTCGTGAAGTGGTGACGCGCCGTACTGTATTTGAATTACGTAAAGCCCGTGAACGTGCTCATATTCTTGAAGCATTGGCTATTGCATTAGCTAACATTGATCCAATCATTGCACTAATTAAAGAATCGCCAACCCCTGCGGAAGCGAAAGTAAAATTAGTGGCACAAGGTTGGGATCTTGGTAACGTTCAAGGCATGCTTGAAAAAGCCGGTGATGATGCTGCTCGACCTGAATGGTTAGAGCCAGAGTATGGTATCCGTGAAGGCAAGTACTTCCTGACTGAGCAACAAGCACAAGCTATTCTTGAGCTACGTTTACATCGCCTAACAGGTTTAGAGCACGAGAAGATTCTTTCAGAATACGAAGAGTTACTTGAGTTCATTGCAAGCTTATTATTCATTCTTCGTAGTCCTGAGCGCTTGATGGAAGTGATCAAAGAAGAATTAGAAGAAATGCTTGAGCAATACGGCGACCCACGTCGTACTGTTATTAACCAAAACGAAGTTGATATGAGTCTAGAAGACTTAATCAATGAAGAAGATGTAGTCGTAACACTTTCTCATATGGGTTACGCCAAGTACCAACCGTTAACTGACTATCAAGCTCAGCGCCGCGGTGGTAAAGGTAAAGCTGCTACTAAAGTAAAAGATGAAGATTTCGTCGAAAAACTATTAGTTGCCAATACCCATGATACGATTTTATGTTTCTCTGATTTTGGTAAAATGTATTGGTTGAAAGTTTATCAACTACCACTGGCAAGCCGTACCGCTCGTGGTCGCCCAATCATTAACTTATTACCATTGTCAGATGGTGAGCGTATTACTGCAATTCTACCTGTTCGTGAATATGCAGATGACAAATATATTGTTATGGCTACCGCTCACGGCACCGTGAAGAAAACCGCATTAACGGCTTACAGTAACCCACGTGCGAACGGTATTATTGCCGTTAACCTTAAAGACGACGATCAACTAATTGGTGTTGATATTACTGACGGTAGCAACGACATCATGTTGTTCTCAAACGAAGGTAAAGTGGTTCGCTTTAACGAAAAAGTACGTGATTCAGAAACCGGTGAAGTGAAGAAAGATCCTGAAACTGGTGAAGACATGATTGCGATTCGTCCAATGGGCCGTACAGCAACAGGTGTTCGTGGTATCAAACTTGAAGATGGTCAGAAAGTTGTTTCGATGATCATTCCGAAAGTAGAAGGTGATATTCTAACTGTCACTGAAAACGGTTATGGTAAACGTACTGATTTAGCTGAATATCCAGCTAAGAGCCGTGGCACTAAAGGTGTGGTTTCAATCAAAGTAAGTGAACGTAATGGTGCTGTAGTAGGCGCAGTTCAAGTTACTGAAACTGACGAAATTATGCTAATTAGTGATAAAGGCACCTTGGTTCGTACACCATCTGCTGGCGTGTCGTTGATTGGTCGTAACACCCAAGGCGTAACGATTATCCGCACTGCAGAAGATGAGAAAGTCGTTGGCTTGCAGCGTATCGAAGAAATTCAAATGGATGAATCTGAACTTGATGCTGAAGCAGAAGGTCAAACAGTAGAAGGCGAAGTAGTTGCAACTACTTCTGATGCTGAAAACCCTGCAACAGATACACCTGCACAAGATGACGAATAAGTTATTCTAGTGACAAAAAAGGATGCCAATTGGCATCCTTTTTTATTGCTTGTCATTTATAGATGATAATGACGTCCGAATTAGTTTTGCTGTTTAAATACATCATGCCAAAAAGCAGAACTCAATTTAGCAATAACTCTCGACTCACCATTCAATAGCATTACCATGCCGATATTCAGCTCGGGAGAATAGGAAATTTCAGCAACATAACCCGCTACCCAACCAGCGTGATAAATTAATGGCCGGCCTTCAAACTCATATACCCGCCATCCTTTGCCGTAATAAGCATTATCAAGGTAGGTACGCCAATCTCGGCGGCGAAGCTCCTTGGTTGTTTTAACGCCTGGCGTCGTCACATCATTAATCACAGCGCTTGAAAGTACAGCAGGTTTCTCGCCTAAGTTGGCGATTAACCACTTGGACATATCAGTAATGCTCGCATTGACGCCTGCCGCTGGAGCCAGTTCATAGTAGTTTGGTTTTACTGATACTTTTTTAAAGCCTGATTTAGTCTTAATGTGTGGCTCTGCGCGATTTTTTTCCGCCATAAATGCTGTATAGCCTGTTGAGGCGTTATTCATCTCTAGTGGCTTAAAGATGCGTTTTTCAATGTAGTTCTCGTAGCTTAGGCCACTTTTTTGCTCAATGGCAGATTCGATAAATGAAAAGGCTACATTCTGGTAGCTATAGCAAACGCCAGGCCTGCACATTGGGGTTATTTCTGAAAACTTATTTAGAATTTTATCCTTGCTTACATTGGCATTGACTAAGTTATCGTAGCTATTTGGCATTAAGCCTGTGCTTTGACCGATAATATGGCCTAGGTTAATTTTCTGACTGGCTTTAGGATCAGCTAATACAAAGCTTGGAAGATAAGCATTTATCGGTTGTTGCCAGTCAAGTTTATTTTCCTGGACTAACATACTGGCCAGAGTACCTGCAAAGGTTTTAGATACAGATGCAAGTCGAAACACCGTATTGGCATTTACATTTAAAGCGCTACCTTTGCTGCGTTTACCGTAATAACTGAGCTTTAGAATCTTGTCGCCTTCGACAATAACAAACGCACCGCCCGGGACTTTGTTCTTTTTAAGTTGCTGATGAAATTTTTGCTTAAATTTATCAGATACGCCGTTATAAATTGAAGCATGTGTTGGCTTACTGACAAGG
Source organism: Shewanella sp. 4_MG-2023 (assembly GCF_030548015.1). NCBI lineage: Bacteria > Pseudomonadati > Pseudomonadota > Gammaproteobacteria > Alteromonadales > Shewanellaceae > Shewanella > Shewanella sp. 4_MG-2023. The sequence goes on along the minus strand of NZ_JAUORL010000014.1, from coordinate 48,426 downwards.
ACAGTGCTTATTGCTAAAGAAAGCGTGCCTACGATAAAAGCCGATTTTGAAAACATGTAAATATCCATGACCGCGTTACGGTATTTATTATTCTAGTTAACACTGACACAAGGCCAATCTCCAAAGAGACTATAACCTAATGCTTTAGTATGACTATTGTTGTGTAATTTTTCTCACTTTACTAGTGATAAATAGCACTTAGTTTTTAAAATAGCGTTGTCGTTTATTGTCATTAACTAGCAATAAAGCTCGACAGAATCAGCATTGATGATTAATTTTCATTTTAGCTGCCAAACAGTTGCGATATACTGCTGAGAATTCGATACATTATGAATGTGTTAACTAAAAACGATATAAGGACAATGCTGTGAGCGCTATTTATAATTTCTGTGCTGGACCTGCCATGTTACCTCAAGCTGTGATGCAAAAAGCGCAGCAAGAATTAATTAACTGGAATGGCTTGGGTGTGTCCGTAATGGAAATTAGTCATCGTAGTAAAGAGTTTATGGCGTTAACCCAACATGCCGAGAAAACCTTACGTACCTTGATGGATATTCCAAAAAACTATCACGTTTTGTTTATGCATGGCGGCGGACGAGGTCAATTTAGCAATGTTGTTAATAATTTCTTAGGTGACAACGGTAAAGCCTTGTATTTAGTTAATGGCCAATGGTCAACGGCTGCGGTAAAAGAAGCGATAAAACTGGTTGGTGAAAACAACATTGATCAAGTCAATATCATTGAAAATTTCGATGGTTTAAATCAGGTGGTGCTGCCTGACTTTAGCGCGCATAGTGACGATTATCGTTATTTGCACTTTTGCGCCAATGAAACCGTTGATGGCATCGAAATTTTTGATGAAATTGAGTGTCCTTGGCCAGTCGTGGTTGATTTGTCTTCAACCATTATGTCGCGAAAAATCGATGTCAGTAAGTATGGTTTGATTTACGCTGGCGCTCAAAAAAATATCGGCCCTTCAGGCTTGTCTATCGTGATTGTCAGAGATGATATGTTGCAGCTACCCAGTTTGCCGCAGTCATCGATTATGGATTACCGTATCGCACAAGCCAATGACTCGATGTTCAATACGCCACCCACGTTCGCCTGGTACTTAGCTGCCGAAGTGTTTGACTGGTTAACATCAGTAGGCGGCGTAGCTGCAATGGAAGCATTAAATCAGCAAAAAGCGCAAATGCTGTATGACTGTATTGATAACAACCCGTTTTATACCAACGGTGTTTGTAAGCAAAACCGTTCACGGATGAATGTGACATTCCAATTAAGCGATAGTAGCTTAGATAGTGAGTTTTTAGCCCAAGCTGAGCACGCAGGCTTGGTCGCCTTAAAAGGTCATAGAGTAGTAGGCGGCATGCGTGCCAGTATTTACAATGCTATGCCGTTAGCGGGTGTGCAGGCGCTGGTTGACTTTATGCAAGCTTTTGCTAAGCAGCATAGCTAAAGCGATACCAAGTTACATTGTTGAGCTTTAGTTATACAGAATAAAAAGCGAATAATGAGCAGTCATTATTCGCTTTTTTAACGCAATTATTGGCTTACAACCAGATAGTTAAAGAATTATTGCGATTGATTTTGCAAGGTAATCAACATTTGTTTCGCTTATACCCGCAATACTCATACGGCTTGAGCCGACCATATAAATGCTATGTTCTTTTTTAAGGGTTTCAACTTGCTCAGCATTAATCCCTAAGAAAGAGAACATGCCTTTTTGGTTAGCAATAAAGCTGAAATCTTGTTTAACCCCTTGTTCTATTAATTTGTTGACCAACATTTGTCGATTGCCATTAATGCGGTTGCGCATAACGGTTAACTCATCTAACCATTGCTGCTTTAATTGTGCGTCACCTAAAATGGTTTCAACAAGGGCAGCGCCATGAGCTGGCGGCATTGAGTAAATACAACGCACTACATACAAGAGTACAGAAAAAGCAATATTCGCCTTAGTACTATCTTTAGCCATAATGCTACAAGCACCAATTCGTTCACGGTATAAACCAAAGTTTTTAGAACATGAACTACATAAGATCATTTCTTCAACTTGAGCGGCCATTTGACGAACGCCGTAAGCATCTTCATCAACGCCATCGCCAAACCCTTGATATGCCATATCAATTAATGGGGTAAAACCTTGCTTAGCGGTAATGCTGATGACTTCATCCCACTGGGCATTGGTTAAATCCATGCCGCTTGGGTTATGACAACATGCATGTAGTAGTACCACATCGTTACTACCGATCTTATTTAATGCCGCTTTCATTTCATCAAATTTTAGAGTTTTCGCATCGTAATCATAATATGGGTAAGTTTTTACAGTGATGCCAGCGGCTTCAAATAAGCCGGTATGGTTAGCCCAGGTTGGATCGCTCACCCATAACACGGCATTAGGATTACAGTTTTTAATAAATTCAGCAGCAACGCGCAGGGCACCGGTGCCACCAGGCGTTGATACCGTTCGGATACGGTCAGCAATTAATGCACTGTGAGCTTCGCCAAATGCTAGTTCTGTCATCAAAGTATTAAACTGAGGAGAACCAGTAGGGCCAATATAAACCTTAGTCGTTTCAGACTCAGTGCGCAGTCGCTCTGCTGTCTTTACACAATCAAGAATAGGCGTATTGCCGATTGGGTCTTTGTAAACACCAACCCCGAGGTCAATCTTCTGTGGGTGAGTGTCTTGGCGGTACTGAGTAAGTAAACCAAGAATGGGATCTGCAGGCATTGCAGTTAACGCGTTAAACATGGCCATTGACCTTATAGTATTAAAAATAAAAGTAGGGTTTTGTTTAGCATAACGTGGTTTAAATACTGATTGAAATGGCTATTTCTAGAAACTACCTAAAATAAAGATTTTACTTAGTTTAAAGTTTACACTTTTACCAAAAAAGTCATTTATTTGCTTAATGAAGTTGGCTGTTTGGGTCATAAAAATGGCCGAGTTGCGCTTTTTTTACGCAAATAATTCAAGTTCAGCGTAAAACTGTCATTTAATTTCAGTTATCCCTTGAATCATTGGCTGCAATCAGTAAATTTGTATTCAAGAATAATTTATTAAGTTTATACCATCTAATTCGTATAGATAAATTGACAAAGACGTCATTTTCTCTTTAGCCCATACACATTTATTCTTCCGTAGCAGGGAGAAGACATTTAAGAAGAACTTGTAATGAAACAATTGCGTCTTGATCCGATCCAAAAAGTAAATGGCGTTGTCAATATTCCTGGCTCTAAGAGTATTTCGAATAGAGCGCTGTTATTAGCAACCTTAGCCGAAGGCAGAACCACGCTAACAAATCTGCTTGATTCAGATGATATTCGCTATATGTTGGCATCATTAAAGCAATTAGGCGTTGATTACCAATTATCTGAAAATAACACCGTATGTGAGCTACAAGGCTTAGGTAAGCCTATTACGGCGGAACAAGCGCAAAGCTTATTTTTAGGTAATGCGGGGACAGCAATGCGGCCTTTATGCGCGGCATTGACACTGGGCAGTGGCGAGTTCACCTTAACGGGCGAACCACGTATGGAAGAGCGTCCTATTGGCGATCTTGTTGATGCACTACGTCAACTCGGTGCTGAAGTGAGCTATCTTAAAAATGATGGTTTTCCACCGCTGACGATTAATGCCAATGGTTTAAATGGCGGTGATGTTGAGATAGCGGGGGATTTATCCAGTCAGTTCCTCACAGCTTTGTTAATGGTAGCGCCATTAACCAAAGACACGGTTAATATCACCATTAAAGGTGAGTTAGTGTCTAAACCATATATTGATATCACTATCGCACTAATGGCCCGTTTTGGTGTTGAAGTGATCAATCATGACTACCGCCGTTTTGAAATACCTACAGGTCAGAAATATGTTTCCCCAGGTAAAGTGCTAGTTGAAGGCGATGCATCCTCTGCTTCATACTTTCTTGCTGCTGGCGCAATTCAAGGCGGTGAAGTCAAAGTGACCGGTGTCGGTAAACTCAGTATTCAAGGCGATGTTAAATTTGCTGATGTACTCGAAAAAATGGGCGCAGACATCGAGTGGGGCGACGATTTTATTATCGCGCGCCAAGCAAAATTAACCGCGGTTGATTTAGACATGAATCACATTCCAGATGCGGCAATGACCATTGCAACTGCGGCATTATTTGCCGAAGGCACCACACGTATCACAAACATTTACAACTGGCGCATTAAAGAAACCGATCGTCTTGCAGCAATGGCCACTGAATTACGTAAAGTCGGTGCAACCGTTGACGAGGGTCATGACTATATTACCGTTACGCCACCAGCTGTTTTAAATACAGCAGCAATTGACACTTACAACGATCACCGAATGGCGATGTGTTTTTCAATGCTGGCTTTTGCTGATTGCGGTATTACCATTAATGATCCAGATTGCACCTCTAAAACCTTCCCAGCCTATTTTACTGAATTTGCACGTATCGGTGAGTAAAGCGCTTGGTTTAAGTCTTAAATATGACGGCAGTCAATATACTGCCGTCATTTGATCTTGATTGAATATCGTAAATTTTCTCCAGTATTTTGCTGTAAATTGTTGTACAATGCCGCCCGCTCATTTTGATGAACCTTTTTATATTCATGGAAGATTGTTTTTTTCGGAGGAATTTATGTCTGAACGTGCTCCAGTAGTCACAATCGACGGACCAAGCGGTGCAGGAAAAGGGACCATATGCCAACTCGTCGCTGAGCGACTTGAATGGCACTTACTAGATAGCGGCGCTATCTATCGTGTTTTAGCCCTTGCAGCCATTCATCACGATGTTGAATTAGAAAATGAAGAGGCGATCACCTTACTTGCTTCTCATTTAGACGTGCAGTTCTTAGCGGGCAGTGACCTTGTAAAAGTCATTTTAGAAGGTGAAGACGTTTCAACCAGTATTCGTACTCAAGAATGTGGTAATGCAGCATCTAAAATCGCTGCTTTACCTCGCGTAAGAGAAGCATTACTGAGACGACAACGCGCTTTTTGTACTGAACCGGGTTTAGTCGCCGATGGGCGTGACATGGGAACAGTGGTTTTTCCTAACGCACCCGCAAAAATATTCCTAACTGCATCCGCAGAGGAAAGGGCGCAGCGACGCTATAAACAGTTGCAGGACAAAGGCTTCGATGTTAATATCGATCGCCTTTTATCTGAAATCATTGAGCGTGATGAGCGCGATATTAATCGCTCTGTCTCACCTTTAGTGCCTGCAGATGACGCGCTAGTTATTGATACTAGTGGCATAGGTATTAATGAAGTGCTTGAGCTTGTGCTTGAACACATCAATAAAAACTTAAGGTAATTTCTTAATTCTGAGAATTTATCAAACAACATTTATATCACGGAAGATGTAAATCAATTAATTGACTCCACATCTAGGATGGATGGTGGTTTATAAAAGAAAGTAATCATAAAATGACTGAATCTTTTGCTGATCTATTTGAACAATCCCTAAATGAACTTGAGTTCCGTCCTGGTTCTATCGTACGTGGCGTAGTAGTACGCATCGAAAACGGTACTGTACTTGTTGACGCTGGTCTTAAGTCTGAAAGCCCTATCTCTGCTGACGAATTCAAAAACGCTCAAGGTGTTTTAGAAATCGCTGTTGGCGATGAAGTTGATGTTGCACTTGACTCTGTTGAAGACGGTTTCGGTGAAACTCAATTATCTCGTGAAAAAGCTAAGCGTCACGAAGCTTGGATTGTTCTAGAAAAAGCGTATGAAGATGCTGAAACTGTAATCGGTATCATCAATGGTAAAGTTAAAGGTGGTTTCACTGTTGAATTAAACGGTATCCGTGCCTTCTTACCAGGTTCTCTAGTAGACGTTCGCCCAGTTCGCGATACTGCTCACCTAGAGTACAAAGAATTAGAATTCAAAGTTATCAAACTTGACCAGAAGCGTAACAATGTTGTTGTTTCACGTCGTGCTGTTATCGAATCAGAAAGCAGTGCCGAGCGTGATGCTCTTCTTGAGAACCTTCAAGAAGGTCAAGCAGTTAAAGGTATCGTTAAGAACCTTACTGACTACGGTGCATTCGTAGACTTAGGTGGCGTTGACGGTCTTCTACATATCACTGATATGGCTTGGAAGCGCGTTAAGCACCCATCTGAAATCGTTAATGTTGGTGACGAAATCAACGTTAAAGTTCTTAAGTATGACCGTGAGCGTACACGCGTATCACTAGGTCTTAAGCAACTTGGCGAAGATCCATGGTTAGAAATCAGCAAGCGCTACCCAGAAAGCACACGCTTAACTGGTCGCGTAACTAACCTAACTGACTACGGTTGTTTCGTTGAAATCGAAGAAGGCGTTGAAGGTCTTGTTCACGTTTCTGAAATGGATTGGACTAATAAGAACATTCACCCATCTAAAGTTGTTAACTTAGGTGATGAAGTTGAAGTTCTAGTATTAGACATCGATGAAGAACGTCGTCGTATTTCTCTAGGTCTTAAGCAATGTAAGACTAATCCATGGGATGATTTCGCTACTCGTTTCAACAAGGGCGATAAAGTTTCTGGTAAGATCAAGTCTATCACTGACTTCGGTATCTTCATTGGTCTTGACGGTGGCATCGATGGTCTTGTTCACCTTTCTGACATTTCTTGGAACGGAACTGGCGAAGACGCTGTTTCTGAGTACAAGAAAGGCGACGAAATCCATGCAGTAGTACTTTCAGTTGACCCTGAGCGCGAGCGTATCAGCTTAGGCGTTAAGCAAACTGAAGACGATCCTTTCAATGCCTACTTGGCAGATAAGAAGAAAGGTACTATTGTAAATGGTGTAGTTACTGCTGTTGACGCTAAAGGCGTTACAATTGAACTAGCTGAAACTGTTGAAGGTTACCTTCGCGTTGCAGATATCTCTCGCGAGCGTATCGAAGACGCATCTACAGTATTCGCTGTAGGTGACAAAGTTGAATCTAAGTTCATGGGCGTAGATCGCAAGAATCGTTCTATCAGCTTATCTATCAAAGCGAAAGATGAAGCAGATGAGAAAGAAGCTATGGCAACTATTAACAAGCAAGAAGATGCTGTTATTAGTAATGCAATGGCTGAAGCGTTCAAGGCAGCTCGTAAGTAATATATCGCCTGTTGTTTGGGGAGTTCGCTCCCCATTAGGCGACTGTTTTGGCTTGATTATAGAGGGTAAAGGATGACTAAATCCGAACTGATCGAAAAGCTTGCCACTGGGCAGTCGCAGTTGTCGGCTAAAGAAGTGGAAAGTGCTATTAAAGAAATGTTGGAGCAAATGGCAACAACATTAGAAGGCGGGGATCGTATTGAAATCCGTGGCTTTGGTAGTTTTTCTCTTCATTATCGTGCACCACGTGTTGGTCGTAATCCAAAAACTGGAACCTCAGTTGACTTGGAAGGCAAATATGTACCGCACTTTAAGCCAGGCAAAGAACTGCGTGAACGTGTCGATGCGGTTAATGTTTAATTAACGCTTGATTAAAAAGCCTCCTTTTGGAGGCTTTTTTGTATCTATTGCACTGCAAAGCTGGTTACTTTAGCAAATATCTTGGATAATCAATTATATTGCGACGTTGAATGGAGACTCACGTGAAATCATTTATTGCCATTGTTATTGTTGGTTTATTCTTTGTCCTAGCTTTACTTTTTGGTGCTAAGAATGAACAAATTGTCACTGTAAGTTATTTTATTGCAGAAGGTCAGTATCGTTTACCCGTCGTACTCGCTGTTGTTTTTTTCAGTGGTTTTGTCATAAGCTGGTTATTTGCTGCTTATTATATTTTAAAATTCAAAATCATATTAAGAAAAAACAAAAAGCAAATTGCCCAATTAACAGAGCAACTGTTAGAACAACAATCTCAACCAATGTCACAGGATACTGTAGCGTAATATGCTTGAAATCCTCTTTCTGTTATTACCTATCGCGGCCGGCTATGGCTGGTATATGGGTCGAAGAAGTATAAGACAGAATCAAAAACAACAAAGTAAAAAACTAAGCCGTGATTATTTTACAGGGCTTAATTTTTTGTTGTCTAATGAATCAGATAAAGCGGTTGATTTGTTCATTACCATGCTAGATGTTGACGATGAAACCATAGATACCCATTTATCTTTAGGTTCATTATTTAGAAAGCGCGGTGAAGTAGACCGCTCCATTAGAATACATCAAAACCTCATCGCTAGACCAAGCCTGACCACAGAGCAACGCGATATTGCCATGATGGAGTTAGGTAAAGACTATTTAGCCGCCGGCTTTTACGATAGAGCTGAAGAAATCTTTATTAATCTTGTTAGTCAAGATGATCACAGCGAAGAAGCTGAAACTGCATTAATATCAATTTATCAAGTCACTAAAGAATGGCAAAACGCCATTAATATTACTAAACGCCTAAGTCGCAAACGCCAGCAAGTTTTAAAACATGTAACCGCTCATTTTTATTGTCAACTCGCTGATGAAGAATCTGGAAACGCTGAAAAAATCAAATATCTCCAACAAGCCATTAAATTAGATGATAAATGTGGCCGTGCTTGGTTAACGCTAGCAAAGATATATCTTGATGCTAACCAAGTAAGCCTATGTAAAAAAAGCTTAGTCGAGTTAAAACTTGCCGATATAGAGTTATTTGCTGATGCCATTGGTATTGCTAAGCAAGTCTACCGCGACAGTAACGATCTTGAAGGTTACCAAACCTTGCTTCAGCAAGCTTTACAAGAAGGCGCTAGCGCGTCAGTAATTATTGCGTTAGCTCAGCATAAAATTCAGCAAGGCTTTAGTGAAAATGCCGAAAAAATGGTGCTCGATCATTTGTATCGACATCCAACAATGAAAGGTTTCCAACATTTAATGCAATTGCATATCAAGCAAGCTGAAGATGGCCAAGCGAAACAAAGTCTTTCAATGCTTGAAAAGTTAGTAGAACAACAAATTAAATTTCGTCCTAGTTATCGTTGTAGCTCATGCGGTTTCCCTGCACACAGCCTTTACTGGCATTGTCCATCATGTAAAGAGTGGGGAAGTATAAAACGCGTAAAAGGGCTAGATGGCGAATAACTAATTTTTTATATTACTGGAGTGAACATGGCAGATAAACCGATTGTAGTGGCCTTAGATTATGACAATAAAAATGAGGCGCTTGCTTTAATCGATAAACTTGATCCTACTATGTGTCGTTTAAAAGTAGGCAAAGAGATGTTTACTTTATTCGGCCCACAACTGGTTAAAGATATCCATGACCGTGATTTTGATTTATTTCTTGATTTAAAATTCCATGATATCCCTAACACTGTGGCTAAAGCGGTATCAGCAGCTGCCGATCTCGGTGTTTGGATGACCAATGTCCATGCAAGCGGCGGTTTAGCCATGATGCAAGCTGCTAAAACGGCATTAGGGAATTATGGTAAAGATGCGCCATTATTAATCGCCGTGACAGTGCTGACTTCTATGAGTGATGAAGACCTCGCGCTATTAGGGATCAATGTGCCAGCTTCAGAACATGTTAAACGCCTAGCAGCGTTAACACAGCAAGCAGGCCTAGATGGTGTAGTGTGCTCAGCTCAAGAAGCAACTATGCTAAAACAAACATTTGGCGGAGACTTTAATTTAGTCACTCCCGGCATTCGCCCCGTTGGCGCTGATGTTGGTGATCAGCACCGTGTTATGACGCCACCAAAAGCAATTGCGGCTGGTTCAGATTATTTAGTAATCGGTAGACCCATTACTAAAGCGACAGATCCATTAGCGTCGTTACAGGCAATCGTTAACTCGCTTAAATAGCAGTTAATAGCGAACATTTTCGCCAGCACTAGCCTATAGCAGCGCAACTTTTAAACTGATTAATAACACACATGCAGGAGCATAAAATGTTTAATTATCAAGGAAAGAATGTCGTTGTTGTAGGTGGCACCAGTGGTATCAATTTAGGTATAGCGTGTGCTTTTGCTAAAGTGGGGGCCAATGTGGCTGTTGCCAGTCGTAACATGGATAAAGTCAATACTGCGCTAGCTTTACTGCAGCAAACCAATCCCAAAGGTAAGCATATTGGGGTCAGTTTTGATGTCAGAGATTCAGACGCAGTTGCATCTGGTTTCAATAGCATCGCTGATCAATATAACACTATTGATATACTCATCAGCGGCGCTGCGGGTAATTTCCCTTCAAGGGCAAAAGATCTCTCCGTTAATGGTTTTAAATCAGTGATGGATATTGATTTATTAGGTAGCTTTCAAGTCATTAAGCAAGCTTACCCTTTGTTGACTAAAGGCAATGCGAGCGTGATACAAATCTCTGCACCTCAGGCTTACGTGCCAATGGCTTTGCAAGTGCACGTATGCGCTGCTAAAGCCGGCGTTGATATGTTAACTCGCACTTTAGCAATGGAGTGGGGCGTTGAAGGGATACGGGTAAACTCGATTGTACCTGGCCCAATCGAAGAGACAGAAGGTTTTGATCGCTTAGCGCCCAGTAAAGCTTTAAAATCAATGATAGCAGACAGTGTGCCATTAAAGCGCAATGGTCAAAAACAAGATATTGCCAATGCAGCGTTATTTTTAGCTTCTGACATGGCCAGCTACATCACAGGCACCATTTTGCCCGTCGATGGCGGTTGGTCTTTAGGTGGCGCAGGCGCTGCAATGGATGCATTAGCAAAACATTTACCACAGTAATATGAACAATTTTTATAGGTGATTTAAATGGCAAACGCATTACAAGAGCAGCTGCTAAAAGCAGGACTTGCCAGTAAGCAAAAAGCGCGCGATGTGAAAACACAAAAGCGTAAACAAAAGAAAGCGAAAATTGATGATGGCAGTGCAGCGTTAAAGCAACAAATTGCCCAGCAAAAACTTGAACAAGCAGCGAAGGACAAAGCCTTAAACGAGCAGCGCTTTGCTGAAGCGTCAGAAAAAGGTCAGGTACGTGGTTTAATCACTGAATTTACTAAGTTTGCGATTAAAGCACCTGCAGGCGGCGAGATAAAATTTAACTTTACAGTTGAGAATAAAATTTTATCTGTTTATGTGGATGAAAAACTACAAGGCCAATTACAAACGGGTGTTGTTGGTATCGTGCGTTTTGAAGACAAAAGTTATATTGTGCCCCATAAACTTGCTGAACGAGTTAACTTGTTGGTACCTGAGTGGTGTGGGTATTTATGGCAAGAATCTGCTGATAATCAAGTTGAACAGGCCAGTGAAGAAAACGATCCTTATGCTGATTACGCTATTCCTGATGATTTAATGTGGTAAGGTTTTTTAACCCAAGCTAATGCTTGGGATAAAACAGAAATAAATGCCTCATGAAGAGGCATTTTTTATTGCAGATATTTACATAGCTGTAGAATAAATTTTGAGGTGATGTTTGTTAAAAACAGCCCGCTATTTTCGAAATGGAGCCGATTACCGCTCTGGTGAACAAGCTAATTTTATTGATATCAAACAGTGTTTTGGCCTCAATCATATCAGTGTGGGTAAATGGGTAACCAAAGAAGAATCTGATCTTGCCGCTAATTTAGTATTTGATTCAATGGCAGATTTATCGCAAATACTGCAAGTACCCACAGAGCTTATTGGCCTTCGTAAAACGCTAAATTTGTTATTCGGTCGTGGTGGTCAAAAAGGTGTGCAGGCCCATTATTCTCCGCTAACTCGCGAGTTAGCTCTTGCTAAAAATGCGGGCGCGGGGGCTTTAGCCCATGAGTTTTGGCATGCATTTGATCATTATATTGTCGATAAGGCTTTTGATGTATCACCCCGGTTTTCATTTAAAAAATATCAATGCGCCAGTGACTTGTGGCTAAATGATTCACTATTAAAGTCTCATAAGCTTAATGACAATTTATCTGCTTTGTTTAAAGTGGTGTTGTTGTCTGATGATGGCGAACAGCCCAGTGAGTATGTCACTAATGCAATCAAACTTGATAAGCAGCAAGGCTGTTATTATTTTTCTAAGCCCACAGAACTGATGGCACGGGCATTTGAATCGGCGATTGAAGCTTGTAGTGATATACAAAACAATTACTTAGTCTCTGGTACATTAAAAAAGGATTTGGCGACACAATTGATGTATCCAGCAGCGCAGCACAGATCGCAAATATTCTCAGCGATGATCGATTATTTTGCTTTATTAGGCGCAGCCTTTGAGCGCAAGCTTAATAATTAAATCGCTTATTTGTAAGATCCACATCTTTGCCTATAAATCGTACTCTTTGTAGGCGTTCTTTATACTAAGTTACTTATTTATCAGTATTTAATATGCTTTTATGTTTGTTCTATCACTAGAAATTAATCAATAACAATACTAGATTCATCTTGTATTTAGTGCGGTTTTTGTATAAATTGAAACAACTGTTTTAATTATCTGTTTAAGAGCATTCTATGAACCCTTACCAAGCCCCTTTAAAGGACATGCAGTTTTTGTTAGAAAACGTATTCGATGCGACGAATACTTGGCAGTCGATGCCAAATATCGCTGAGATGGTTGATATGGACACTGCTGTTGCTATTTTAGATGAAGCAAGCAAGATTAGTCGTGATTTGATTCATCCTATAAATAGAAGTGGTGATGAGCAAGGGGTTAGGCACCAAGATGATAAGGTCATCACACCAGATGGCTTTAAAGAAGTTTACCAGCAGTTTTCAGAAGGCGGTTGGGTAGGTTTATGTGGCGAACCTGATTTTGGTGGCATGGGAATGCCAAAAATGTTAGGTGTTTTGGTTGATGAAATGAATTACAGCGCATGTAACTCATTTACCCTGTATAGCTCATTAACTGCTGGTGCTGCGCTGTGTATTAATGCACACGCGACAGATGAATTAAAAGCTAAATATTTACCTAACTTGTATTCAGGTCAGTGGTCTGGTGCCATGGACATGACAGAGCCGCAAGCAGGTTCTGATTTACGCAATATTCGCACCAAAGCCGAACCACAAGATGATGGTAGTTACTCGATTACTGGTAGCAAAATTTTCATCACAGGTGGTGACCATGATCTTACTGAAAACGTTATCCACTTAGTGTTAGCGAAACTTCCTAACTCTAAAGGTATTTCATTATTTCTAGTACCAAAAATCACGGTTAACGATGATGGTAGCTTAGGTGGGGCTAATGGTGTGACGGTCGGCTCTATTGAACACAAAATGGGCTTAAAAGCATCAGCGACGTGTGTAATGAACTATGATGGTGCCAAAGGCTTCCTCGTTGGACGTCCTGATCGCGGCCTGGTTTGCATGTTTACCATGATGAACTACGAACGTTTAGCTATTGGTATCCAAGGCCTTGGTAGTGCTCAAGGCGCTTATCAGATGGCTGCTGATTATGCTAAAGAACGTGTGCAAGGTATTGCAGCAGGTGGTTCGCCAACAGGCAGTGCGGCTGACCCCATTATTGTTCATGGCGATGTGCGCCGCATGTTATTAACCATCAAGTCGGTTACCGATGCTGGCCGTGCGTTATCAGTATTTACCGGTAAACAATTGGATTTAGCAAAGCATGCTGAAGGTGATGTTCAGGCAAAAGCAGCCAAGTATGTGGGCTTACTGACACCGGTTTCAAAAGCGTTTCTAACTGACCGCGGATTAGACGCCACTATCATGGCGCAACAAGTATTTGGTGGGCATGGTTATATTCGTGAAACTGGTATTGAGCAGTTTGTGCGTGATACCCGTATTGCACAAATTTATGAAGGTACGAACGGTATCCAAGCAATTGATTTCTTAGGCCGTAAAGTCACTGGTGATAACCTTGCTACTTTGAATGCGTTTGTGGCAGATATCAATGCTGATTTAGCGGGCTTTGAGCATGTTTCTGAAGCTGACAGAAAAGCTATCAGTTCACGCTTTGATAATTTGCTGACATTAGCAAACTACATCAATGACAACAAGCTTACTCAAGCAGCATTAATCAACGCCAGTGCGGTAGATTTCTTAGATGCCTTTGGTTATATCCTATATGGCTATTACTCATTACTCATGGCAGAGCGTGCAGTTGGTCATGATGACAGCAGCTTTAGTGAGCAAAAGCGTTATGTGGCTAAATTCTATATGGATAAAATTTTGCCAAAAGCAGATTTTCATATTGCTCAAGTCAGTCAAGGTGATGATGCAATAATGGCTATGCCAGCAGAGTTATTTTAAACACCAATTGGTTCAATTTTCTGCTTGAGAAAGAGAGTTAAAGCGCATAGTTTACAATGCGCTTTTTTATGGCTGTAAATCATATAATCTTCGCAGTAATAGCGCGCTAAAAGGGGCTAGTCTTGTTTGTTTTGCATCAGGAGTGAGTCCATTTTCTATAATCACAAAGGCATAGTGTTTACCATTTTTTGCCTGAATAAATCCCGCTAAGTTTTCAACCCCTAGCATGGTGCCTGTTTTTGCTGATATTGCCGCTTTCAAAGGCGGTTTATTGAAATGTTGTTGGTATTTTAAGGTGCCGCTTTTACCAGATATAGGTAAAAACTCAGTTAGGTATTGAAAACGTGTATTGCTGTCGATGAGTTGCAGCACAGATAACATTTGTGCTGAAGTCAGTAAGTTATAACGAGACAAGCCTGAGCCATCAACGAGATTGGCATCATTAAATGGTAAGTTCAATTCGATTAAAATCGATTGTAATGCTTTAGCGCCCATAGTAAAGCCGTTAATATCAAGACCCTCTATGTTATCGCTGTTAAACGTTTGCCGGTAAAAATCTTGGCCAATGTTTTTTAATAAGCTATCGGCAATTAAATTATCTGACTTTTCCAGCATGATCTTTAATAATTTGGGTAACTTTTCAGACTGATGCGTGGCTAACAACTGCGCGCTAGGCGGGATGCTTTGCTTACTTATGATCAAATTAGCGTAATTGACTTGCTTGTCATTGAGTATGGCTTTGACCACATCTTTGGCATAGCGAGACGGATCATTAACAGCAACGGCTAAACTTATAGTTTGATTGCCTGGGTAACAACCTGAAATTCGATAGCGATTGCCGTCAAAGCGTTGCATGTGTAACTCGCAAAATTGCGCCTTAGCTTGAGTAACGTCTATATTAGGTTTAAAAACCGCCTTGGTGCTGATTTCAACTGGGTATTGTGCATCTATTATGATTTCAGATGCGTTATCTGCTAGTGGACTTAGGCTTGCTCTGACACAGTTTTTATCAATAATAAAATCGGACACTGGCGCTGCGTAACAAATACCGAGGTCATCCCATACCCAGCCAGGTGCTCTAAGACTTTCACTGGTCGGTGATACTAAGATCACATTGCCATTTATATGTTGTATATCCTTAGTTTTAAGTGTGGTGAGTAGTTGTTTTAGTTGTTCACGAGTAAAGCTAGGATCACCACTAAATTTAATATACACATCACCATTGAGTTGCTGCTGTACTACAACTCCATCAATATATACTTGGGTTTCATAATAAAAATCAGTACCTAATTGCTTTGTAGCTGCAACGGCAGTAAGTAGCTTTTGGATGCTCGCGGGTTGCATTAATGTCTGCTCATTAATGCTGTAAACACTGCTGTTTTTTTCAATATCCCATATGTTTATAGCCAGTTGTGATTGAGGAGGCGCAATATGTTGCATCACATTGGCTAAGTATTCATCGGCCCACACAGGTAAGCTAAATAAAGAAACAATTAATATACGTATTAGTAAATACATAACTAGCCAGTAGTAAAAGTTTGAGTCTCTCTAAAATACGTGATCTAACGGATTATTACAGTGATGAAGCGATAAAAATTGATGTTAGACCTTAGCGTCAGTTTTTGTGTTTGTTTTTTGCTCAACATGATTGATTTTTATTTATTCAAACAAGATAGCGTAGGTTGTTTTTTCTACAGGCCTTAACAATCACTTTAAAAGTTTGATCCAAAATCGTTCACTTGAGCCTCATAAACCCATCAAATCGGGCTATAACATCAGAAAAGCCTTGCTCATAAGCCGCTAAGTCGGTAATTTCTATCTCCTAATATTTTTTGTTATTCAGTTAAAACGATGACAAAGTATAAATTTTAAGTGACAGTATTTATTATTCAAAATTAGAAACAAACGATAAATACTTATCTAGTCAATTTATATCGACGTTAATAGCATTTAACTGTTTAAGTTCAAGGAGGTTGCCTTGCTGGATAAGCTTGGTGGTATCGCATTACAAAATGAATCGTTAAAGTGGTTATTAACCCCGGTCCAATTTAAACAAGAATTGTTAACTCGCATCGCGAATGCTACGAATGCGATATATATTGCTGCGCTTTATTTAGAAGATGATGAAGCGGGCCGAGAAGTTCTTGAGGCGTTACTTGCAGCTAAAGCTGCTAACCCAGAGTTAAAAATAGTTGTCCTAGTGGACTACCATAGAGCTAGGCGTGGCCTAATTGGCCATAAAGGTGATAGTGGTAATTACATCATGTACCGCAAAGCCATGGCTGCTGCGAAGGCACCTTTTGACATCTTAGGTGTACCAGTTAAGTCTCGCGAGTTTTTAGGGGTATTACACCTTAAAGGCTTCATCATTGATGATGCAGTAATATTCAGCGGCGCTAGCATTAATAACATTTACTTTAAACAAAACGATAAGTACCGTTTTGATCGTTATCATGTGCTGGAATCTGCTGAGCTTGCTCGCAGTATGGGTGAGTTCATTGAGCAACATCTAATTAGCGATCCGGCTGTTTGTCCGTTGACTCAAGACAGCAGCGACGAAAAATGCCCTGATAAAAATGACATGCGCACCTTTAAAACTCGCTTATCACGTTCAGATTATCAGTTTGAAAGTACCCGTATTGGCAATCGTGTTACGCCGCTTGTAGGCTTAGGCCGCAAGAAGAATAAGTTAAACGAAGTGGTGATAAAATTGGTTGATGAATCAACCGAGTCACTGTTTATCTGTACGCCGTATTTTAACCCACCAAACTCTTTAGTGAGAGCGTTGACGCGTCATTTACGTAATGGAAAGAGTATTGATATCGTGGTGGGTGATAAAACCGCCAATGATTTTTATATCCCACCAGAGAAAGATTTTTCTACCATTGGTGCATTGCCTTACATGTACGAACAAACCTTACGTAAGTTTGTAAAACGTCAGCAATGGGCGATTGAAAACGGTCAGTTACGGATCCACTTATGGAAAGACGGTATCAATAGTTATCATTTAAAAGGGATTAGTGCTGATGGCAAAAAGCATCTCATCACTGGTTCTAATTTAAACCCAAGAGCGTGGGCGTTGGATTTAGAAAATGGTTTGTTATTGCATGATGACAGTGGTGTGTGGAAGCAAAGTTTTGAGGCGGAACAAGAATTTATTCTGCAGCATACCGAAAAACTGTTCCATTATAGTCAAATTGAAACCGTGCAAAAGTATCCGGCTCCTGTGAAAAAGATTATGACCAGGATAAAGCGCTTAAAAGCTGACCTTTTACTAAAAAGAATTCTATAGTAACTTCATCACCCAATTGGGTGATGAATTTTTTTGAACGTTATAAACTATAACGTGTAACCGAGAATAATCCCATGTTGGCGTTACCTCCTGAGCAGCAACACGCAGTTCATCGCGTGTATCAATACCGAAAATCTATTTCAACTAAACCATTTGCTGCCAGAGGGAAAAAACTCATTCGCTGCCAGTGGTGTTTATTAGGAGAAATTTTCTGTACCTGTCAACATAGACAATATATCAATACTGAAGCCCACTTCATGCTAGTCATGTATGATGATGAAGTGCTAAAGCCAACCAACAGTGGCCGTTTAATTGCTGATTTAGTCCCTAATACTAGCGCTTATTTATGGTCTCGTACTGAGCCCAATAAACAAATGATTGAAGCGATCAACGACCCCAAATATCAGCCAATGCTGATATTTCCTGAGCAGTATGCCCAAGAAGGGCAAATGGTGGTTAGTCATCCTAGTCAATGTGACAATGCCGCCACTGGTAAAATACCGCTGTTAATTTTATTAGATGGTAGCTGGCGTCAAGCGATCAAAATGTTTCGTAAAAGCCCTTATTTACATAGATTGCCATTGTTTTCTTTTAGTCCTGAAACCTTAGCTAATTACGAATTAAGAAAAGGCAGCCATGATTTTCAGCTATCAACTGCTGAAGTGGCAGCTCTGGCCCTTGAAGCCATCGACGAGCCATTAAACTCCAAAGCATTGAGCTCGTGGTTTAATTTATTTGTTGAGTCGTCGTTACTGGGTAGAAATCGTCGTTTAAAAGAAGATATCATTCCGATTGAAAGTTATATTCAGCAGTTTGAACAAGCAATGCTAAACGCAGCGGCTAAATAGCGTTTAAATACCATCATAAAAGCAGCGGATGCGAGTGTTACTCTATGTTAGAAAGTAAGTTGATTGTGTTATATCGTCTAGAGCCCGGTTGTTTGGGCCCCGATGGTATGGAGCACATACAAATATTTTGTGATTTAGCACAGCAAATGCTGGCAAGCCTTGATACTGCAACATGCCAATGGTTTTTAGAGCCACGTTACAACAAACAACTCGATGAAATGGCGTACTGTCTAGCCAATAACATGTTATCTCGTGAGCAAGCCACTAAATTTATGGTTCGCTTTGGCGATGATTTAGAGCAAGCTCAAGAAACCTTCGAAGACAAATTAACCTTGTTAATCAATCAATACCTATCACGTAAAGGCTAACCGACCTTGTTTATTTCAACTTTATGCTCCGATATTACTGTTTATTCTTTTGATGAATAAAGCCGTGTTCACCTCGGGTAAGTATTTTATAAGTTATTGTTTTATAAGCTTCAGAGTTTCAATTTTATTCGTGCTAGCGTATAATTGCCTTCGCTTTAATCATCAATCTAGGCTCCAGTATGCAAACTCCATCGTTTGATAGTCCTTCGCCATTACTACATGACAACGCCGATTTAATTCAAAAGCTCGAGCAGCAATTTGGATTTAATCAGTTTAGAGAAGGGCAAATTGATGTAATTAAACATATTTTGTCAGGAGCATCTTCTTTAGCCATTTTTCCTACAGGCTCAGGTAAATCACTGTGCTATCAATTTAGCGCCTTACAACTGGCTAATGTCACCTTAGTGGTATCGCCATTGCTTGCGTTAATGAAAGATCAAATCGCTTTTTTAAATGCTAAGGGAATAAATGCCGCCAGCATAGATTCAAGCTTAACCTTTGAGCAAACACAGCAGGTTATGCGTGATGTTCGCCGCGGGCATACAAAAATTTTAATGGTGTCAGTTGAGCGTTTTAAAAATGAACGTTTTAGGCAGTTTCTTAGCAGTATTGATATTTCATTATTAGTCGTTGATGAAGCTCATTGTATCTCTGAATGGGGCCATAACTTCAGGCCTGATTATTTAAAAATCCCATCTTATGTGCAGCAATTTAGTATTGCCCAAGTGTTGTTATTAACCGCCACAGCCACTGAAAAGGTAAAGCTGGATATGGCCAACCGTTTTGCTATTTTGCCTGAGCAAGTGGTACAAACGGGTTTTTATCGCAGTAATTTAGATATCAGTATCAAACCTGTTGTTGAAGCCGCTAAGCAATTGGAATTAGTCAACACAGTATCGCAATGCACAGGTGCTGGGATTATCTACGTGACCTTGCAAAAAACGGCAGAAGATATCGCGGCTTTTTTAAGTGCTAACAATATTCAAGCCACCGCTTATCATGCAGGACTTGATTCAGAGCTCAGAAATCGCATCCAACAGCAATTTATGGACGGCCAAATCAACGTAATTGTTGCCACAATTGCCTTTGGTATGGGAATAGATAAAAGCAATATCCGTTTTGTGGTTCATTACGATTTACCGAAATCTATCGAAAACTACAGCCAAGAAATCGGCCGTGCAGGCCGAGATGGGCAATTGTCTCATTGTATTACGCTAGCTAACAAAGATGGCTTAAATACCATTGAAAACTTTGTTTATGGCGATACGCCAGAACCCTCAGCGATTACCAACTTAATAGAACATATTAGCGCTGAAGTTGAACATGGCCGCTGGGAAATGCAAGAGTATGCGATTTCAACTAGCTGTAACATTAAACAGTTGCCGTTAAAAACCCTGTTAGTTCAACTTGAATTAGCCAACGTGGTGCAACCAAGCTTTGCTTATTTTGCTGAGTTTAAGTATCAATTTTTGATTGATAAACAGCTGTTGCTGGCCAGTTTTGATCCCCAGCGCCAAGCGTTTCTGCAGCAAATATTTGAGCATACTCGTTTTAAGAAAATATGGGGTCAACTAGATTTCGATAGCTTATATCAGCAATATGGTGCAGACAGGCAACGGGTAGTTTCGGCGTTAGACTACCTAGCAGACAAACAATATATCCAGTTAGAAACCAAAAAAATAACCCAAGTGTTTAATGTTGATATCAATGCTTTAAGTAATCCAAACCTTATTGTAAGTTTGTCTGATTACTTCCAAAGTAACGAAGTCAAAGAGATAAAACGTTTAAATCAGCTTATTAGTTTTTTTGAATCAACTGAGTGTATTACTGCTAAATTGGCGCGTTATTTTGATGATCAGCAAGCACCTAGTCATTGTGGTCATTGTAGTGTCTGTCGTGGGCAGATAGCATTGTTGCCGCAACAGGCATTAGCGCCAATCACTCAATTAGCGTCATTGCAGCAGTATCTTAATGAGTTTTGCACTCATATGAACGCAAAAGGCATTATGCCGATATCTGTAGCGGTTCAAACTAAATTTTTAGCAGGTATTAGTGTGCCGATTTTTACCCGCAACAAAGTAAAGCAACTGTCAGGTTTTGGTTATTGCAGTCAGTATCGATATCAAGACATCGTTGATTATATCAATCACATAAACGGTAATAACTCAGATATGGGACCAGGTTAATATGAAGAAGAAAGCCGTAGATGCACTACTTAAAAAGCATGAAAAACTTAACCATATTGAAGGGGTTAAAGTTGTTTCCCATACTCAGCGTGAAAAAGAAGAGTGGGTTTACCATACCTTGATGTTAGCGGGTTACGATGTAGCATTTAAATTTAAGCGTACTAAAAAATATAAGAGCTTGCAGGATCAACTTGTGAGTTTAGTGTATTACCCTGAAGAGCATACTGTGGCTGGATTTAGCGTAGAGATTATGCAGGTTGTTCGGGTTAAACGTTGTTAAATTATTACCTTGGATCCAGTTAAATATTAAACAGCGTTAGCAGATGCACCATGGTTATTTGGGTTATCTGCTGACGCTTTGTTATAACGCTGTTTAGCCATGGTCCCACACATTAATTTGAATAGTGGTAATCACCTTTAGCTTGCCAAATACGGTATCTTAACGTTGCATCTTCAGGTAGGTAAAATATTTTTGGTAAACGGCTATCATAATTGATGCTCAAGCTTTGTCCCATTGGCACAAATTTAGCCGTTTTAGGTTCATTACACATCATCATCGTACTTGGCCCTACCGTTATACTATCGACGCTATAAAACGGATATCCCCAGCCTGATAAATTCTGCTCGACCAATTTGCCACTTAGTCTATGGTGATTACAATCTACCAGCTTATTTTGGCCAATTTGAATTTCAATTTTATAATTTGCTTCATCATCGCGTTGTGACAACTGTAATATATGCTGCACTTGATCTGCTTCTGGTTTAGGAAACATCTTCGCAGTTTCAATCACTTGATAGTTTTTATCGGTATTTTGATGGATTATTATCATAGATGGTTGGCTAAATTGATTAGGCACAGGGCTCGTAGCGTAAGCGGGTACTAGGATTGTTGCTGATAAGGTTAATAGACTTGCTATATATAGTTTATTTAATGGGTTTTTAAGTGAAATTTTCATATGGATTCTCTTATGTAAAATGCTATTGTTAGGTTTGTTACTGTTTTAAACGTATCAAGTTTGAAAAAGGGTTTTATTTTTTGTAATTATTTTGCTTAGTATTTAAATATGGCGTTATCTATATCGATTTTGATTTAGTTTTGCTTAGGTTAAATAGCGCATAGGATCTGAAATTGAAGACGAGTTTAGAAAATTCTGCACAAATACTAAGAATGGCAGTGCCGCAAATGTCCGCGCTGCATATACCGGTTACCCCAGAAAATTATGCTATTTGGTATCAGTATTATGCGGAAACAAATTTAGACTTAAAACGTGCGATCGATGGTTTAATTGCCAATAAAGTTGAGTTTACCGCCGCGGTCAATCAAGGCCTTTATAACAACTTTATTCAAGAGCAGTCTCCAGAAGTCATTGATAATGTTCAAATTGAAACCAAATTACTCATCAATAGCTTATACAGTAAGATCAGTCAGCTTTCTTCTGGTACTAGTGACTTTTCATCGAGCTTACATTCTTTAAACGAGGAACTGCAGTCAAATCCAAGTCCACAATTACTTAACGAGTTAATCGTCAATATTAGTTTTGAAGTGGAGAAGGTGCTATTAAACAACGATTTAATGAAATCCGACATAGACTCTCTGGGTAATGAATTAACGACTTTAAAAGATGAAATGACCAGTTTAAGTAAAGTGGCAATGACCGATGAATTAACCTCGTTAAATAATCGCCGCGCCTATGAGGTGTTTGCTTTAGAGCAAGTCAGTTTGTTTAGCCATAGCAATACACCTTGTTGCCTATTAATGATAGATATCGATTTCTTTAAAAAATTCAATGATACTTATGGTCATCTAGTTGGCGATAAAGTGCTGGCATTTGTGGCTTTTGCATTAAAACAAACGGTAAAAGGTAATGATTTCGTTGCCCGCTATGGCGGTGAAGAGTTTGTGATTTTATTGCCTAATACTGAGCTACAAGATGCCTTAACGGTGGCTGAGCAAATTAAAAATCGTATTGCAGATAAGCAGCTCACCATTGGTAAAGAAAAAAAGCAGCATTTAGGCAATATCACAGTATCGATAGGGGCTGCTGAAATCCACCCTGGAGATGATAGTGATACCTGGTTAAGTCGCGCTGATGAAATGCTGTATCAAGCGAAATCATCAGGTCGCAACTGTGTTAAAGGCTAATGTTTATCGGCAGAGTCTATACCCGCTTTAGCTTGCGGGTTAGCTTCACATTGGGGCAAGTCCATATGCATCTTAATCAGGTGCTCATCCATATCAAAAGATACCGTAAAGCCAAGCCCTTTGGCGAGGTTTGCCATACTGCGGTTTTCAAACATGGTAAAGCCCGCTAACACAGGAGTATTAGTGGTTTTATAATAGTTAATCAGTTTTTCTAATAGCATTTTACCTAAACCAATTCCTTGATAGTCGCCGCGCACCGCCATAGCAAATTCTGCTTCTGTATTATCAGGATCAGTCGATGCTCGCACCGCACCTAAGGTGATTGCCTCACCATTTTCATCTTCTGCAGTGGCGATAAATGCCATTTCTCTGGCGTAATCTATTTGTGTTAAAACCGCCATTTCCTCATGGGTCATTTTCGAACGAACGCCAAAGTAGCGTTTATAGCGATCTTCATCACTGAGTGAGTTATCAAAGGCTAAATGCTTTGGCTCATCCTCAGGAAGAATGGGCCTGAGCATGACCTTCAAGCCATTTTTCAAGGTGGCCTTTTGTTCTAACTCTTTTGGGTATGGCATGATCGCTAAGCGCGCTTTGGGATCAATATCTGTACAATTGAGCTTCATGTTAACGTCAAGCAGGGTAATGGTTTCACCTGCGGCGAGCACTGGGTTAAGGTCTAAAGAAGCGATTTCAGGGCAATCGATAATCAGGTGCGATATTTGGGTTAGCATCACACACAGTGCATTCATGTCTAAACCAAGGGGTAAATGTCTGTCTCTAAGTTTGTGAGTTTTCAACGCCTGAATGACCATATAGCGCGCCAGTGCCATATTAAGTGGCGGTAGGGCAACTGCAGCATCACGTGTCGGGTCCCATTCTGAGCCGCCTTCACCAAGGCAAATTGCAGGGCCAAAAACAGGATCATTAATCACAGAGACCCGCACTTCTTGAGCGCCAGCGGTTAATGCCATTTTTTGCACTATCATGCCATTGATTTCAGCGTCAGGGTTGGTGTCCTTAACTCTGGAAGTAATGGATAGCGCTGCCTGATACACTTCTTCAGCATTATTGAGGTTTAGTACCACACCGTGCACATCAGATTTGTACATCAAGTCAGGGGATTGGACTTTTAGTGCCACAGGAAAGCCCAACTTGGTGGCGATATTAACGGCTTGCTCTGCGCTACTGGCAAACTCTGTATCTATGGTATTTAAACCGTAAGCTTTTAAAATGTCACTGGCTTCATGGGTTTCGAGAATAAAACGATTATTGGCTTGGGCTTTTTGTAATAAATTCCGCGCTGTATTAGTGTCAGTGGGAATATTATCTGGAATAGATTGCGGCACTTCTTGCAATAGTTTTTGATTACGGCGGTATTCGACCATATGCATAAAGGCTTTTACTGCGCCTTCAGGGGTTCGATAAGTCGGAATCCCGGCTTTACTAAATCGCTTTCTTGCGGTGTAGGCTGAATCCTCACCACTCCAATTGGTTAAAATATTTAACTTGTTTCGATTTGGATGGCCCTTGATGACATCAATTAAACTCTGGGCGATTTGGTCACTTTCTTCTAATGCTGATGGTGAATGCAGCACTAAAATAGCGTCCATTTCTTGGCTATCCATCAATATAGTTAGTGCTTGGCTATAACGTTTACTGTCAGCATCACCGACAATATCTATTGGATTTTGACCAGACCAGGTTGTTGGCAATATGCGATTTAATTGAGTGATGGTGTCATCTGACAACTGTGCCAGTTTACCGCCTTTAATAATGAGTTCATCAGCGGCCAATACTGCAGGGCCGCCGCCATTACTGATTATGGCGACTCGCTCACCTTTTAATGGCGTGGAGTGGGCCAAACTTTCAACTGCGGCAAACAGTTCAATTAAGTCATGCACCCGCAACATACCACCACGCTTAAAGGCGGCATCGTAGACGGCATCATTGCCGCCTTTACCGCCTGTGTGCAACATAGCGGCCTTAACGCCTTCAGCACTGCGACCCGATTTAATCACAAATATGGGTTTATTACGGGCTGCTGCGCGCGCTGCGGATAAAAAATGACGCTTTTCACTAATAGAATCAATATAAAGCATAATGGCGCTGGTGCGGCTATCACGACCTAAATAATCGAGCAATTCATCAAAATTTATATCAGATGCATCACCTAAAGATATAAACGATGAAAAGCCGATGTCTTTATTATTAGCCCAATCCAGCACCGTAGTACAAATGGCGGCAGATTGTGACACAAACGCAATTTTGCCTTTTTTAGCGCCGGTATGCGCTAGGCTCGCATTAAGACCAATGGTGGGAATAATCATCCCTAAACTATTTGATCCCAATATTCGCATGCCGTAACGTTTTGCATTTTGCAGCGTTTGAGTTAACAGGCTAACACCATGTTCATCAAACTCATCAGCCATGCCTGAGGCCATAATTATCGCGATTTTACAGCCAAACTGCGCCAATGTTTCGACGATATCAGGTACACGACTGGCGCGAGTACATATCACGGCTAAATCGGGTTTAATGGGCAGCGATTCAATATTGGGATAAGCCAATACGCCCATAACGGCGGAATATTTAGGGGTTACGGGCATAATGGGCCCTGAAAAGCCGCTGGCCAATAAGTTTTTCATCAACACGCGCCCCGCGCGCTTTTCACTATTTGAGGCACCAATAACGGCGATGGAAGTGGGTTTAAATAATGTGTGAATACTTCTTTGGCTCATAATACCCTCAGCATAATCATTAACGCGTGGTAATTGCTTGTAATAAGACGTTTTTACATATCTCTGATAGCCATACTATTTTAGCTTCATGGCGCCGCGATGAACTACAAATAATCGCCATGTCTATGGCGACTTCTTTTTTGTGCAATTCAGCATCGATTTTAAAATTATAGGAGTAATGATCGGCCAGTAATTGGCGATGTAAACTATAGTTGTCGGTAATGATTGTCGGATTATGGTTTTCATTTAATTCACGAAAATATTCAACATGTTCATTTAAATCATCAACTAATAGCTTTACAAATTCCCCTTGCTCATTGCCCACTTTAGTAACATAACCAGAAGCCACTTTTTTCTGATACAGCTGCTGCGGTCTGTCTCGCAATGATTGCACGCCGATATCAATGGAGCCATCGATCAAGCCATCATTACTGGATTTTCGCCATTGTCTTAACTCTATGGTGGCATTGGTTTGTTTGCGTAATTCATTGATTAGGCTTTTACCCATTAATACCATCAAGGGTTCGCCTAAGTGCACCGAAATGAACTGCAGGTTTTTAGGGTCAAAGTATTCTGGTTCTAGGGCTAAGCTAATTTGCTCGATAGAACTTTGGATTTGCGGGGCGATTTTATCGGCATAACTGGTGGGTTGTAGGCCATTAGCGGTGCGAATAAATAACGGGTCGCTTAGTTCTTCACGTAATTGAGCCAATACTTTTGAGACAAATGATTGTGAGCGGCCCAGTTGCTTGGCGGCTTTTTGGGTCGAGCCTGATCTATACAGGGTGACAAACACATTCAGTGCATTCAAATCCATGAGATACCGATAAATAAGTGCAATTTAACAATATATTACACTATAAATTTGAAGCGTACATTGGGACTAAAGTAAATAGTTCATTTGGAATATCGGTTATTCCGTTATCACAGTGAGTTATTGCTAGTATTCAGCTCATATACAGCGAGACATTGTTACTCTCCCTGTTAAATATCTCATGTTTTTAGGATCTTTATGACTGAATTACCTGATATCGACACGGTTCAACCATCATTGAGCAATAAGTTATCTTTCTATGTGCGAAAAATGACCACATTTATTTTATTGTTATCGGTTATCGGACTTTTAAGTTATGGCTTCTCATTACTCACTCAAATACACGGTAAGCAATTACCTGAAGGCTACTTTGTTAATGGCTACCCCAGCATTTTAACCCTATTAGATTCTGAATTTTTTATGGGCTTTGTGTTTGTGGTCACCATTTTGATCATTTGCTATGTACTGCTGTTATTTTGGAAATTACATGAAGTTGCAGTTCATAAGGCAGAAGCCATGTCGAGTGCCCATACCCAAATTGTGTTTGCTTTATCTTTATGTGGTTTGTTTATTGATAAGACCTGGTGGGTACTGGCGATAATCATTGCTTTTGGGCGCTGGGATGTCCTATCTAAACGGTTATCAAGCATCATTAGTAATGGCATCAAAGGAGTTAAATCATGAAAGAGATCATGTTGCCTTATGTGTTAATTATATGGCTCTTAGTCAAATTAGGGGTCATTCAATGGAACCTTACTAATGCGGTACGCACCATTGGTTTAGGAATGTTTATTGCTTTTTCATTGTTTACTGGCCATCGCTTTTGGTCACCCGCTGATTTAACCGATAGCTCAACCATTAAAGCGCCTCATGCAGTGCTAAGTCCACTCATTGGTCAGGAAGTTGAAAACGTCTATGTGACTCATAACCAAATCGTTAAAAAAGGGGACTTGATTTACACCTTAGTATCAGTGGATAGCACGGAACAAATCAAAGCCCTTGAAGCCAGTAAAAATGCAGTACAAGCGCAGCACGCTGCCGCAATCCAACAAATTAACGCTTTAAATGTCAGTATCAATAATGATGAGCGTAATTTAGCGCGTCTAACGGCCTTAAAAGAGCATGCAAGTCAGGTGGACCGCGATAATTTACAAGCGCAGATTGATGCCAATCGTGCCCAAGTGGCTGCCAATATTGCCCAGTTGGGCGCGCAAACAGCGCAAATGCAAGCTATTGAGGCTGATATTGAATCGGCTAAATGGACAGATTCACGTCGTGAAATACGGGCTCAATATGATGGGCAGCTTGCCATTACCAATGTAACTGAAGGCACCCGCTTGGGTAATATGCACTTGTTTGATACCAGTAAGAAATTTTTAGAAATGCGCATTGCCGATCAATCATATCGCTATATAAAACCTGGGCAGTTTGCCGAGTTCTATGTGGATGCTTATCCGGGAGAAATCTTTAGAGGCAGAGTGCACAGCATTACTTCAGGTACGGGCGAAGCCATGATTAACCCCATGAGTGGCAGTCAACATGTGCGCCAGCATGTGGGTAACAATGGCGGCTCTCATGGTCGTACAGTCGTTATTGAGTTTGAAGAACCTGAAGGTTATTCATTACCGATTGGGGCAACCGGCTCAGCTTGGATTTCTGCTGAGAAACCCCATCCAGCATTGGGCTTTATGGATATCATTGGCGCGGCGACTGTTAGGCTTAAAGCGTTAAAGTCGTACCTTAATGCGCTTTAGTGAATGCGTTCTAGTGAATGTGCTTTCGTTGCGAGTCATTGGTATTAGCATTAGCAGAGTGAGTAATATGACTCGCTCTTAATTGCTTATTACCACAGGGTTTACTCATCCTAACTGAATTGATTCAAGCTAATTACTTTAACCTTTAGACAGTGCCACTTGTGTTTCATTACAGCTTTCAAGGGCACTATTTTGCTCAAAGTTTTGGTTGAGCTGGTCGTTATAGTAGTCGCTAAATTCGCGCATAAGCCTAGTGCCAATATTGCTATTGTCATTACTTGGTAGAGTATTCCTGACCATGACATCAAATATATTGAAAGCATCAGGTTTAATCCATTACTGGCAACCATAGCTAACCTTAGTTGACTGCCCGCTAAGAAGAATAAACTAAAGCTCATTACGACTGCAGCGATAACCGCACACCATTCACTCCAATGCTCAGCCCATAGAAAACCCTGCGTCATGGCAATAATACTAAAGCTGAGTGACATGGCTAAAGGCGATGTTAACCAGGCAGTCGATGCAAGATTTTGCTGGTTATTGCTATTCAAACTTTGACATAAACGAAAGCGAATAACATTAACTAGTTGGTTGGCCATGCCGAGAAAGCTGCCTAATAAGCCTAAATGGATTGCGGTAAGTACTGATGCTATCATATTGCCATGAATAAATTTGCAGTCTTGTTGTTGGCTATTTGCCCACCAGCCAATGGCCATTGAGACAAAGCCAATAAGCTGAAAGTAAAATAGGGGCTCGGCAATAAACTGAAAATCAAATGCGGAAAAATCTAACACAGGCAAGCACAATCCAAGAAAATTAAGGATGCGTATTGTCGTTTTTTTCAGCAATAACACAATGGCTAAAATCGCATAATAGCCTCGCTCATGTGATTAGATATAAAACTGTGAACTGGAGAGTGTTTTTTGAACAGCTAGAGTTGACTAAGTTGTATTTTTGTTGAGCTTAAGATCGATTAATGTACTGTTTGGGTTTGATATTAGTTATCCATTTTACGCTAATTTAAAGCCACAACTAAACCTGAACCAAGTCAGAATAAAAACCAGCACACGCAAATCAATTTATCACCAATTTAGCCACAGTGGATTTGCGGAATATCTTGCCAACAGCTGGTGTATTGCGGGGTTAATAGCTCACGGCGCATATGCCATTTACCTCCAATACCTTGGGCGGCGACAAATATTGCATCACTACCGTAGCGTTGATTTAACTTATCAAAAACCTGCATCAAGGCAGGATCTTTTACTGGGGCAAACAAGTCTGTTTGCAAATGTTTGACCGGTGATAAATCTAACAATCCAATCCCGATTTTATAGTAGCGAGTATTGGGGTTATAAAGCTTACGGGCAATTTCTGCTGCGTAACTGATGATTTCACGGTTGTCATTAGTTGGATATGCACAGCGGTAATGATATTTAAAGCCATTAGGCTGTTCATCATAAGGGGAGTTACTGGCAAAGATCAGTATGGTGCTAGCCACAGAGCCTTGCTTTCTGGCTTTGGCTGCCGCGATACCAGCATGCTTACTGAGCGCCTGTAATAATGAGTCTATATCGCTAATACGTTCACCGACACTACGAGTTGAAAAGATCTGCTGTTTATCTGCTCTGGCGCTATCCCAGCCTTTACAAGCCTCGCCATTGAGCTCTCTGACTGTACGCTCGATTTCAATACTAAATTGGCTACGAGCAATGCCTGGTTGTAATTTAGCCAGATCCAGTGCGGTGGTGATCCCCATGGCATGTAATTTGTTACCGATCCGCAAACCGATCCCCCACACATCGGTGACTTTCATTGTCGCTAAAATGGCATTTCTTTGCTCAATGGATTGGATATAACATACCCCGTTATAGCCCTGGAGCTTTTTAGCGGCATGATTGGCCACTTTGGCAAGGGTTAAGGTGGCAGCAATACCGACACACACAGGTAAACGGGTTTCTTTCCATACCGCGCGGCGGATCATAGCGGCATGGCTTAATAAACACGGGATCGCAGGGTAACAATGTTTAAATGACAGAAATGACTCATCAATAGAGTAAATATGTTGCTCAGGTGCAAAGCGGCCAATCACTTCCATCATAGAGTGAGACAAAGAGGCATAAAGCTCATAATTGGAGGAAAGCGCAATCACGCCTGCTTTTTCACAAAAATCGCGCACTTCAAAGTAAGGACCAAATTTACCCACTCCTAATGCTTTTGCCTGGCGGTTAGCCGCCACAATGCAACCATCGTTATTGGACAGCACCACGATAGGACGGCCACGCCACTCTGGGCGAAACACTTGCTCGGCGCTGCAATAAAAAGAGTTGGCATCAACGAGTGCATACATAATTTAACTGTCCGTTAGTCGTTAGTTTAATCCGCTAACATTAGTTATTAACTAATATAGGGCTTTGGCGATGACAACGGATTGAACGGATCACCACGCCTTCAACACTGAAGTTGTCATACTCTTGTATCGTGACACTCTGGTGAAGATCATTTGCCGATAATAATAATCGCCGCTTGATATCAATGAGCTTACAGACAAAGTTGCCGTTATAGTTTGCCACTATCACATCATGGTTTTCGACACTGACATGGCGATCCACAATGAGAATATCCTTATCAAAAATGCCGATTTTCTCCATAGAGTCGCCGCTAGCTTGGCCAATAAAAGTGGCACTGGGATGTTCAATCAATAGCTCATCTAAACTTAATGGCAGTTGCCGATATTCAGCAGCAGGACTTTCAAAACCAGTAATACCGGCACAAGCAAAAATAGGAATAACCTTCATAACAATCGACACCCAACAGCACTGTATGTTTATACAGTATTATAGCTGTCCCCGTAAAATTGGCAATAAATTCCGTAAGGTTGTCGAATAAGTGTGCGAATTGTTGGTTATTTAATCTGTTATGGGTCATTGAGGGAATGCTTTGCTGAGTGAGCTGAACTAAACAGCATTGCTAAGTACTAAATTATGAGCAAGGTAAGCGTGAGTGTTTAAGATTGAGTGGCGACTATTATCGAGCTGCTGTCGAACCATTAGCCGAAAATAACCTAATAAGCATTCTTTAAGGAAAAACGTTAAAAGTTAATTGTTTGTTCAGCTTACGTTTAGCTTACGTAGGTAAAATAGAGGCAAGTTTAAAGCTTATTATCAGTATCAGAATTCAGTATCAGAATTTTATAAAGCGCTAATACTGACGATGAGTTCAAGTGCAAAGTGCTTAATCAGCCAGAAATCAGTTGTTCATCAACGGGAGTAAACATAATGAAAAAAGTATTTATCATTTCAATGTTAGCAATATTATCTTTTGGCGCGAGCGCTAGCCCATCGACTCAAAAGCCCGTTGTCATTCAAATTCAGGATTCATTCACGCAAATCAATAGTGCTTTAAGCTGCTCAATTGTATATGCCCACACTCCGATGACTTCACAGGCCGATTATTATAAAGGAGTAGTCTACGAACGCTATTCAGATCTTGTTGAACAACTCGTGTTATCAGGCCAGTCAGAAGAGGGCGCAAGACAAACAGCGATTGAAAAAATTGTCATGCAAACACAAACCATTGAACAACAAATCAATGATACTAAAAGCGGTGGAAAAACAGAGTTAAAACAACTGCTGCAACAAACGGCTAAAAAGAATGATTGTGTCCACTACGCAAATAATTAAGATGTACGGTCACAATTAAGATGTACGGGCATAGTTAATATTCATAAAGCGATTAATATTTACCACGAATAAAGCAGACATTTTACCGTGGCAAGAACTTCTAGTTCTGAACAGAGTAGTGGTCTGCTAAACTGCCTTTGTCATTTCTAATCAATTAAAATTTTTTATGCAAAGTAAGCCACTTCCTCAAGCCAAAACAATCGAGAATGTATTCAACAGTGCCTATTGGCACCTTGGTCAGCAAGATTTTACTATCAATGAAATTCGCACCAAGCTTGAGCGTAAAACCGATAACCAGCAATGGATTGACACTGTTCTCGCTAGACTCATTGAAAGTGGCTATTTGAAAAATGATTTTGATTTTGCCGTTCGCTATTGCGAACTGGCCTTTAGTCATGAGACGGGTAAAGGCGCTATCAAACGTAAATTACAATTAAGAGGCGTATCAGTTGCTGAAATTGATACCGCAATTGAACAAGTCATGCATGAGCAAAATGTCGATTCATTTGAAATGGCGACAGCGCGATTGCAAAACAAATTTGAACACTTTCATGGCACTAATAAAGAAAAAGTTTATTCACAGATGACCACCAAAGGGTTTTCTCGCGCTGAAATTGATTACGCACTATCACAACACCCTCAAGTTGACACCCTGCGCAGTAAATTAGCCATAAAAGCAGACAAGGCTGACCTGAAGTCTGAAATTATCAAGTTGTATAATAAAGGCAAAGGCAAAACGCTGATCTTGCAAGAATTAAAACAGCGGCTTCTTGATGTCAGTGATTTCGAAGAGCTGATATACCAACTAAGCCTAACAGAAGAGTTAGACTTTTATCTCAGTTGTAAAAGTCAGCTGGCTAAAAAGCGTTATGATTTATCCGACTATAAAGAAAAGTCCAAAGCCTATGCTTACTTATCTCGAAAAGGCTTTGATAGTGATGAAATAAAAGAGGCCATGACTTTAGATGATGATGCATAGCTTCTGTCTATTTAAACTATTTGGAGTTTTAAAGCTACTTACTAGCTTGTCGTTGTGCTAATTCAATCTGTTGCCAAATACTCTCTGCTGCAGAGGAAAGGCTAGCATAACTTTTTATATCCCCCTTTCTTTGTGCCTGCATGGCTTGTTCTTGCGTTAAATCATATTGCTTGCGTAAGTTTTTAATGGGATCTCGTTTGAATATGCCAAACATAGGTGAATCCTGTTAGAAAGAAGATGCATAGTTATACGCCTCAACGAGGAAATAGTTTATAAAAGTGCAATTTTAATGGTCGTAAGTTTATATATTGGCTGTTAAATTAAATTGCTGTTGGTCATGCTTGCTAACAGTGTTTGAGCCCCTAGGTTCGCTTTTCATTCGGCACATCAAAAAGTCGTGAAAAAAATTCAACCTAAGAATCATTGCAGTAAAGAGATTTTTTAATAAGTTTACGTTTTTAAGTTGTTAAGGTTAAATTTTTTGATATGAATATAATGAGTAAATTAAAACAAGAATGGTTTTTAGTCGCTATGGTTGCAGCGATTGCATTGGCTATGGTGTCAGCTGATGTGGGCAAGTCTGGCGGGATATTACAGCTTGATCAAGTAACGGCTATTGGTATTGCCATGGTGTTTTTTTTACATGGGCTTAACCTGTCACCTAAGGCAATAAAAGCGGGCGTTACTAACTGGCGACTACACCTTTATATTCAATCGGCCACTTTTATTGCTTACCCGATCCTATGGCTACTTTTTGGGGATTCACTTTTAGCCTTTATGCCTGCAGCGCTAGCGTTTGGTTTTTGCTATTTATTCGTATTGCCAAGTACCATATCTTCTTCAGTAGCAATGACAAGCGTAGCCAAAGGCAACATACCTGCGGCAATTTTCAATGCATCGCTTTCAAGTATTATAGGCGTTTTTATAACGCCATTATTTATTCAGCTGTTTATGAATCTCGATGGCGCTGAATTAAACCTGATGGATTCGGTGTTTTCTATCGCCAAACTATTATTAATTCCAATGATTGTTGGCCAGCTTTTAAGGCCGTTATTACTGCGCTTTATAGAGAAACATAAATCCGTGATAAACAAAGTAGACAAAATCGTCATCATCTTAATTGTTTACAATGCCTTTTGTGATTCGGTTATTAATGGTATTTGGAGTGAATTTTCAGCTTGGTTACTGCTGTATTGTATTGCCATTTGTACCCTAGTGCTGTTGTTTATGGTGCATGGGATCCAATGGGGCGCTAAGCGATGTCAATTTAATAAGGAAGATGAAATCGCCGCGGTGTTTTGCGGCACTAAAAAAACCTTGGCAGCTGGAGTACCGATGGCGCAGGTTATTTTTGGATCTGATCCCGCATTGGGAATGATTTTGTTACCCATCATGCTGTATCACCCAATACAGATTTTTTATTGTGCACTGTTAGCTAATCGCTATGCAAAGCGATTAGCAAAATAATGTAACTGATTAAATTCAATGCATAAGGATGGGTAATGACAATTTTAAAACTAATTAGCTGCACTGTAGATGATGATAATGTTGCCGCTTTTACAGCAAGCCAATGTGCTTGGCAGCAATTAGAAAATTGTAGCGGATTTTTAGCACAAGCGGGTGGCTGGCGCGCTGATTTAAATAAACTACCTTTGCAAAATTATGCTGCACCGTTGCATGATAAAAACATAAATACCGCCGTGGTTTTCGGGTTTTGGCAGTCAGTTGAAGATGTTACTGCCTTCATGCAAACTACGCACGATCAAATATTTACCACTAATCATCAGGGTAAAACCTACCAAACCTGCCAGGTTAAGTATTTTGAAATGTTGCCAACATCGTCAAACTTAGTTGTGGCTCACCTCAACTCAGAGATTATCAGCATTAGTCATTATGTGGCTGATTTAGCGCAAATGGCGCAACTGCAGCAACTTTACTTTGACAACTACTCATCAAAGGGGTTGATTGATTGCCAGCTTTTAAGGCTTAGTCGCTCACTTAAGTCACAAGCTAGTGCCCAAGAAGATACAAACGTAGAAGCAAAAGTTGAGTTCATGCTGGTTTGCTGGTGGAGCAATCAACAAAAAGTTGTTTTAATGCAAAATAAAATCCAGCCAAAGCAAGAACAACAAGGGCAGTTAACAGCGTTATCTGAACAGGTTATTAAGCTAGAGGCGAAATGGAATGTGCAAGCAAGAGCTATTGAAATAGCTAAGGATATAGCAGACTGATATTCAACAGCCTGCCTAATTTTAATAAAAAGTCACCGGTAAATAAAAAGTCTATTTGTATTCAATAATACGAGCGATATAGCTAAATTTACCAGAGTCATTGCGATAGTTTCGGTACAAATCAACTGAGAATGCCTTTGGTTTATCTTGATCAATTTTTACGGCAATTTTATCACTTAACTTATCTATATTAGATTCATTATAAACATAGAATTTGTTCACTTTTTCAAGCCCAAGCTGTTTAGCTTTGTGGCTTGTGGTATAAATTTCGCTATAAACGTCTTTGACAAATCCTTGATAGGTAACGCGTTCAAAATTAGCATTTTTATCAACAGTGATAAGAATATCAGTTTGCTCATCTAATGTTATTAACTGCTCCATTGCTGAGTCTAATTTATGATGGGCTGCTTCGTTCAATGTCTCTGCAGAAACACCTGCAGATAGTGAAATAAGTAATGCTGCAACCAATGTCTTTTTCATTCTATTACCCTAAATTTTTAATTCGTAAAATATGTTTAAAATCACCTAAAATTAGGCCGATAACTACTGTTTTAAGTTTTTACGATGATTTGTTTAAATACATCATAATCAATCATTAACGCTGTGCTGAATGCCATATGAAGGATTGAATCCTACATATATAGGCTGTGTTTAATGAGCTGGTTGATATTTAGACCATAGGAATTAAACGTTAATGATGTTGGAGCTGAAATAACCATGAATGTAGACTTAATTTTAAAGCTTTGAAAGCAAGCATGATGAAGCTAAGGTTTTACTATTTAACCTATAAAAACAATGCTATCGTGTCAAAATGAGGTGATATTAGATATTGGAGTAGTAGTTAAATGGATTCAAAAATTAAGCTCGTTGCTTTTAGCGTGTTGTGTTTGAACCTTGGCGGTTGTGATCTCATCGACGGTATTTTACATCCCGGAGACGATGATGAAGACTCAAAAATAGATAAAAACTTTAGCAGTAATGCTCAACAACTAGGTTTATCAGAGACAACGGTTAAACGTTTATGTAATGCTACCGACAACATAAGCATTCATTGTGTCAGCAATTACAATGACGAAAGTGCCCTTGAACTAAGAGTAGAATACACGTTTAATGATGTGTTATTAAAAAATAGTTATGCCAAAAGTACCAATGCTAGCCGAGTAATTTTTCATTTGCCTGCTGATGGTGCGATAGCAAAAATCGAGTTTGAAAATAGTCGAATTTATGATTTTGATAGTGGTTATAGCTACACATGGTCTGAGCCTGAAGATTATAAAATCGCAAACTTAGCAGACTCAAGTGAAGATTCAGTACTTGCCTTAGACAATGCCACAAGTATAGAAGAAGTTTCAGATTCAGAGCTATCGATTTTGTCTAATGCCGCATTCTCTAATGATGAGTATTCACTAACGGAAGCACAAGATATCGTAATCAAATCTAAAACGATGTTGTTTCCAACTTTAAATGTTGATGTAACGAGCACAGGTATTGTAGAACCTATAGATGCTTCTTTTGCCATGTTTACCGCTGGCCACACTGCAATTTTATCAAGTTACTCTTCTGCGTTATCGACCGCAATTGAACAAAGCTGGAATTAAACGAGTTATTTGAAGCGATTATTGGCAATTGTATTAGGACCTTATGCGTTTAGATAAATTTGTATTAAGAAGTACTGCACTGACTAAAACTCAGGTGATAACCGCAATTGAAGCAGGGCAAGTTTGTGTCAATCATGGGGTTATCAAGGATGTAAAACACCAAGTCCATGAGAATAACCTCATACAGTTAAATAGTCAGACGTTAACTCCAAGGCCATTTCGATATCTACTTTTGCATAAATCGGCAGACAAGATTTGTTCAAATGTCGATGGACATTATCCTTCATTGTTTAACGATATTGATATCGATAATAAAGACGAATTACATATTGTTGGCAGGCTTGATGCAGATACAACGGGCTTAGTGCTCATTACTGATGATGGCAGATGGTCTTTTAATATTACTCGCCCTGAAATGAGCTGCGCGAAACTATACCGGGTACATTTAGCTAAATCGCTATCAACTCAAGCGATTAAACAGTTAGAGCAGGGGATTTTACTGGACGGTGAAACCAAACCGACATTGCCAGCTAAAATCACAACAGTAAACGAAAGCCAGGTACTACTAAGTATTACTGAAGGTCGCTACCATCAAGTTAAACGTATGTTTTTTGCTGTGGGCAATAAAGTAACCCAGCTTCATCGTGAGCAAATAGGTGAGATAAAATTAAATACTTCCAGTAATCAATGGCGTTACCTTACTGAAGCTGAGGTCAATTCGTTCAATAGCTGATGGATGTTTCATCAGCTTGGCTTGTCAATGATAAAACATCACTAAATTGAGTCTTTAAATGACAATTGCGATAGTGAATAACACTTCGTTAAGCTATTATCCGCTGTATATTTAGGTTTAACACTCTTTGCTTTACCAAAACGTAAAACATAACCTCAAAAGCCACTTCAAACTTGCCATTACTTATAAGCTGTAAATTATGACTATTGATATCACGACCATTGTTGATCCAGAAATCACCTGTTCAAGTTGCCAAGCATGCTGCTGCAAACTTGAAGTGATGATTATTTCTGACACCGGTGTACCAGAGCAATACATCAGTGAAGACAGCTGGGGTAGCCAAACCATGAAACGATTAGATGATGGATGGTGCGCTGCAGTAGATAGAGAAACGTTAATGTGTACTATTTATGAAAATAGACCGTGGATTTGCCGTGAGTTTGAAATGGGGTCTTATGAGTGTGAACAAGAAAGAACCCATATTGTTAAGCTAGACAAATAACTTAATTATAGCTTACGAGGCGGCCACAGCCTCAATGAGTGGGGTTGATTATATAAAAAGACAATACTTTTCAATGAGTAACCCGAAGTTCTTCTATATTTCTAACTTGCCTTAAAAATGATATAACCCTTAACAACAATCACAGATTTTATTGTTACAGCTGCTAGATTTTTACAAGTGTTAAAGTCAGTTCTTAAAATAAACCTCTATCAATCAGGTGCTCATTAAAAGCTAACAAAAGCTTTAATTATGCCTAAAAGCTGCTAAATTTAATTATACCCACAATAAACTAAGGGGTTTATTATGTCATCTGTAAAAACACATGGATTGAGTATTGGTATAGAACGGGTTAACGACGATGTGTACTTATCATTAAAGGCGACTGGCACTTTAACTCATAACGACTATTTAGTCATAACGCCATTACTCGATGCGGCGTTAGCTGAGGTAAAACACCCGAAAGTAAACGTGTTTATTGATGGAACTGAACTTGATGGCTGGGAACTTCGAGCAGCCTGGGATGATTTAAAACTTGGCCTGCAACATAATAATGAATTTAAAAAAGTGGCTATTTGGGGTAATAAAAATTGGCAAAATTATAGTGCTAAAGTTGCAGCTTGGTTTATGAGTGGTGAGGTACAGTTTTTTGAAGAAAAAGCAAAGGCGTTAGCATGGTTAGAAAAATAAATGTTTAATAACATGCAGTTATTAATAATGATTATTTAAAATTCGTTAATTAATTTAAAGAATACTCGGGTATGTTTGCTGCCTGTAAAATACTAAAAATATAAAAATTAGTTTATCTACCTGTTTTGTTTAAGTGGTCTATACTCATAGTAAGAAATGGACATTCGATGGGTGAAATCTGAGTGAAAAAGCACATTAACTCAATTTTAGTAGTAGATGACCAGCCAATAGTTAGACGAATTTTCACAAGAAGTCTAGAACAACTAGGGACTTATGAAATTATCGAGGCGGCTGATGGATTAGAAGCATTTAATTTAATCAAACAAAAACATTTTGATTTGATATTTTGTGACTTAAATATGCCCGTAAAAGACGGATTATATTTACTTCAACGACTCATAGAAATTCAATATACCAGTGCTATTGTATTATTCAGCGGAGAAGGTGAAACTTTACTTAATTCTGCTAAAGTATTAGCCACTTATTATCATCTTAATATTCTTGGTGTAGTTCGTAAACCCATCACCGCAACAATGCTGAGTGAGTTTTTGGTTAAAGCCACTAATGCTGATAGCATGCCTCAAACACAAGTCATAGCAACCCTCACATCTAAACAATTAGAGTATCACTTAAATAAAGGTAATGTTCGCGCTTACTTACAACCACAATATAATCTTGACACCATGCAAATTTGTGGCTTTGAAGCATTAGCTAGAATAGTTGATGGTGATAAAGTGATTTCGCCTTCTCAATTTATACATGCAGCAGAAGAAAATAAATTTATTCTAAGTATTACCAAAGCTGTTGTTGAAGATGCCATAAAAAACTTTGCTAAATTGGATGTAAAATATCGTTCGTTGAGTTTATCAATTAACATCTCAGGTAAAGTGCTTGATGAAGAGGACTTACCTTTTTGGTTAGAAGAAGTAACCAGTAAAAATAAAATATCTTGCAATTCGATTACTTGCG
Organism: Shewanella sp. 4_MG-2023; assembly: GCF_030548015.1. Lineage (NCBI taxonomy): Bacteria > Pseudomonadati > Pseudomonadota > Gammaproteobacteria > Alteromonadales > Shewanellaceae > Shewanella > Shewanella sp. 4_MG-2023. The sequence goes on along the minus strand of NZ_JAUORL010000014.1, from coordinate 8,783 downwards.
AGCTAACTGAAACTGCAATCCCTTCAAACCCATCAGTGATGATTGTAGCTTTACTGAGATTACGCATGATGAAATTTAAACTATCAATCGATGACTTTGGTACAGGCTTTGCCTCACTAGAACAATTACATATGTTACCTTTTCATGAACTGAAAATAGACAGATGCTTTGTTGAAAATATTGTTACAAATACTAAGTCTCAAGCTTTGTTTACACGAAGTATTTTACTTGCCAATGATCTTAAAATGACAGCGATTGCAGAAGGTGTTGAATCAAAAGAAACTGTAGATGTAATTAAGAAACTGGGGTGCAATATTGCTCAAGGATTCTATTTCTGTAAACCTTTTCCAGCCAATAAAATAATAACGGTTATTAATAAGGAGGGGCTTGATTACGGGGTAAAATTTCAAAGGGAATTAACATGTGAACGGACTTAAAAGGGTTGGTTCCATTTTTATAATATATGGGGTTTTGTTACTTGCTGCTATTGTTGTTTTAGCTGGCCATATGATAACACTCACTTTTTTCGCTACATGTTGGCTGCTAATCCTTTATCTACATTTAAGTAAATTGAATAAGCATGAGCTAGCTATTATCGAAACTCCAACTACCCATTGTAGGAAAGAAGTCATTCCTGAAAAACTGAATAACGACCTAATAGAGAAAATATTTTATGTTTTTAATAAAAATGTTTTATCACAATTAAGTAAAGACGGTTATATTCTAATAGACAAAGACGGTGTTATTTTGAATGTTAGTGAACGAGTGGAAAGGGTTTTGGTCTGTTGTAAAGACGACATAATAACAAGCCATTTATCACTATTTTTGTTTTTTACGGAACCTACTCATCAAAAATCAACTGACACTATGATTGAGCGGATTAAAAAATTAGTGAGTAAACCTGAAAAGTTATATTTTTTAAATAAAGTTGGATTATATATCCCTATAGAAATTTCAATTAGTAAACTACCACATGAAAATGAAACATTGTACCTCGCACTAATAAGAGATATCACCGCGGAACAAGAACAATTACAACGCGAAATAGATTTGTATGTAAAACTATTTAATAAAGAAATGATTTACAAATCAGCTTTTAATCAAGCTGCAATTGGTATCGCAAGAGTAAATGTTGATTCATACATTGTTGAAGTTAACCCAATGCTATGCAAAATTTTTGGTTACAGCGAGAAAGAGTTTTGTAAGTTATCAATAAAAGACTTGACTGTTGATACTGATATAGAAAAATCAGAGATGCTAATTAGGCAACTGCTTCGTAAAGAAATTTATTTTTTTAACCTAGATAAACAGTATGTTAGGAAAGATAAAAGTGAGTTTTGGGCTAACATATCAGTATCATTAGTGTGTGATAATGTCACAAACCAACCTATTTATATGATCGCTGTAATTGAAGATATATCAGATAGAAAAAATATAGAAACAGCGCTAATAAATATAAGTAAAGAAAGAGAAGAGCTATTAGCCGGACTCACTATCGCATCAGAGGCAGGAGGTGTAAATAATTGGTCGTTAGATTTAGTTACGAATAAATTAAAGTGGGATGAAGGTACGCGACTGCTATATGGGATCAATTTAGACCAACAGCTTGTTTACCAAGATTGGCTTAATGCTGTTCACCCAGAAGACGTTGAAGAAATTAAACATCATATCTTAGCTGCTATTCATAACATCTGCTCTTTTAAAATTGAGTTTAGAGTTTTTAACCTTGAAACCAATGAGTTAGTTTGGGTTCGGTGCGCGGCGAATGTATCTTGTAATGAAAATAATAAACCCACAATGATGTTTGGCATCAATATTGATATTACCCATGAAAAATTAATTCAAATCGAGTTAGAAAAAGAAACCCAAGCGGCAAAACATGCTAACGAAGCCAAATCTAGATTTCTAGCAACTATGAGTCATGAGATCAGAACACCAATGAATGGTGTAATCGGTATGATTGATTTACTCAGACAAACTCACTTAGATACAGAACAAAAGCGTATGACGGCAACCATAAAGGATTCTTCGTTTTCGTTATTAGATATTATTAATGACATTTTAGATTTTTCAAAAATTGAGTCGGGACAAATTGAACTAGAACTGACATCAGTAAGCATTCTTTCTTTAATAGAAAGAGCTGTAGATGCACTCTGTATCAATGCAAATAATAAAAATATACAGCTATATATTTGTCCTGATTTAAAAATCCCAGATAAAGTTAAAATTGATGCCGTACGCTTCAGACAGATAATTCTTAACTTGGTAGGCAATGCGATAAAATTTTCAAGCTTAGAAAGAAAAGGTGTTGTGATTATAAAAACAAGATTTGATTGGATTAGTGTTTCTTTGGTTGTTGATGTCATAGATAACGGTATTGGGATCTCAGAGTTACAACAAAAAAAATTATTTACACCTTTTATTCAAGCTGACACATCGACTACAAGAAAATTTGGTGGCACAGGTTTAGGGTTAAGTATTTGTAAATCATTTAGTGAATTAATGAGTGGTGAAATTAAATTAACAAGTCAATTAGGAAAGGGCAGTTGTTTTAGACTGTCAATCCCTATAACTAAAAATAAAAATACGAAATATGAATTTGAACATTTAGATTTTAGTGAATACCGTTTTTATATTATTCATGAATCAAAAGAACTTTCGAAGTGTTGTCAGGACATTATAGCCCAATTAAACCCTTTACATGTCAGCCAAGTTGGAATTGATAAGCTAGAGAATTTGTGCGCCATAAAAGATGAACAAGTTGTAGTGATTACATCTGCAGTCGATAAAACTAATATTTTAGAATCAACAAGCTTAAAAACAATAATTTTAAATCCACATCAGATAAAAAATAATGGCTACATTGATCCACTGACCTATGTCGTCAAGTGTGAGCCGTTAAAACCCAGCGACTTAATCCATGGTTTAGCTATTTTATGTGAACTTGAAAGCCCAACACTAGATCTAAACAAAGAAATAGAGGAAAACCATAGGGTAGAGGTAGCGCTTAAAGTAGATAAAAAGCGAAATCGTAATCTGATTTTACTCGCAGAAGATGAGCCAACGAATAGATTAGTATTAAGTAATCAATTGGAAAGTCTAGGATATGAACATGAAATAGCAGTAGATGGAAATGCTGCATATAAATTATGGATAACAGGCAGGTTCAACTTAATACTTACTGATTGTCATATGCCTAATATGGATGGATTTGCGCTAACAAAAAAAATCCGTAAAGAAGAAAGTCGCAAAGGGCTAAGCCCAACGACGATTATTGCAGTAACTGCCAATGGGCTTGTAGGTGAATTTGAAAATTGTATTAGGGCAGGGATGAATGATTATATTGCTAAGCCTGTTGAATTAAAAATGCTCAAAATTGCCCTAAGTAAATATATGAGTCGGGACAAAAACACACAAGCTATAGGGGAGGTTGTAGATTGTACTGAGCGCCATAAGGCTAATGATAGTATTGATTTTAAGCACTTAATTAAAATTATCGGTACCAATGATAAAACAATAACTGACGAAATTTTATTAATGTATTGGAATAGTGTTACCCATGACACTAAAAAATTGATTGAAGCAGTAGAGGAAGGGCAATCTGATTTGATAAGAACCAGAGCGCACGCATTGAAAGGGATATCGTTTTCGACAGGTGCTGCTGTTATTGGGGAAACGTTTAAATGGATTGAGCAAAACGCATCAAAAATTGACGATATCAAACAAAAACTGCATACAATTGAGAGTGAAACACTAAGAATAAAGGACTTATTAGTTAAACGTGGAATTTTACAAATCAAAGATTCGTAAGCAAATAATGGGATTGTAGTAGTAAAATATTGATTTTAATGCCGATAAATAACGTTATCGGCATCATGATAATGCTAGAATAAGTACATGTTTTAATTAGATATAAAATATATGGATTACACTCTACCACCAGTATTACCGCTTTTTGACTCTGCTGACTTCTTACTTGAAGGTAATAGTGTCGTTAATCAATACATCACTCAAATTTCTCTTGATAATGTAACTGATGCCGGTTTAATTATTGAACATTGCTCTGATTGGTTATATGAGCAACGGCATAGTGAAAATAACTATAAAGCCTACCGAAGTGAATTAACCACATTTCTACATTGGTGTTTTGATGTGGCTGTAATATCGCCAATAATGGTAACTAGAAAAGATATCGCCAGGTATATTGCATACTGCGAAACACCTCCCAACGAATTTATTGGTTATTTTAATGTGCCACAATTTAAGCTAGAAAAAAGCATAAATGAAAGAATACCAAATCCACAATGGCGGCCATTTGTAGGTAAAAAAATACTTGGAAAACCACAACCATATAGTTTGAGTGATAACGCACTAAAAACCAAAATAGCAATAGTATCATCTATGTATAGCTATTTAATTAGTGAAGAATACACAGAGAAAAATCCTGCACAATTATGGCTCAAATACAGTCGTTTTGCTGTTAAGAAAAAATACATAAAAGATGACGATGATAATCATCATGCTTTTACTGAACTACAATGGTCATACGTGGTTTCTACAGTTTCTGAGTTAGCAATATCGCAGCCAGAAAAACATCAACGTAGCTTGTTTTTAATTAATTTACTCTATAGTTGCTATCTTAGAATTTCTGAAATCAGCGCTAGAGCTGGATACTCGCCATTAATGAGTCAATTTAAAAAGAATCCGCATACTGGTATTTGGTATTTTTATGTACCATTTTCTAAAAGTGGCAAAGCAAGAAATATTGCTATTTCGAAATCACTACTAACAGGTCTTAAATCCTATAGAGAATATCTAGGCCTGTCAGCATTACCAAGTGCCAATGAAACGCATCCGATTTTTGTTAGACATAAAGCCGCTGGTCATGGTCGAGATTCTGGAATGCTAAATGCTAACCTAGGGATAAGACAAATTCGTGAAGAAATTAATACCTTAATAAATCTCGCAGCAGATAAAGCGTTTGAAGATGGTTTTGATTATGACAGTCAACTCATGAGGAAACTAACCGCACATAATATTCGTCATACCGGTATAACTCATGACATCAATTTAAACCAAAGACCATTATCACATGTTCAAGCTGATGCAGGCCATGAAAGTATTGATACCACGTCACAATATTTACATACTAGCCAGACAGAACGTGATCAAAGTGCACAAAATAAACCATTTAATCATTTAGCTAATTAATGTCATCAAATATGCATATTTAACAGGCAACGCTATGTGAAATCTGAAGATATAATCAAGGTAATATGGCTCAGAATTTAAAATAAGGTCATATTTAAAAGCTATGTTAGTTGTCTAATGTAGCTTTAAAAGCATATAAAAATACCCACACACAACTGCGCACAATGTATATTATGTTAAATAGCTTATGCCTTTAAGGATTCGAAAGTTCGTACAGTGCTCTATTAGATATGAACTGCGATTAAAGTTAACCGCTGCTGTTAAAAGTGTTTGTGGTCTTTTAAATTATCTAAAGTCAAAGAAGATATTTTTAATCGCAATAATCAAATGTCATAAATCTATTAGAAGAACTTATTTATAGCGATACTCGAGCTCTTTATTTTAAGGCTTATTCAGGGTCTTATTTGAGCTTTTATTTTAACTACTCTGTTAATTTGCCATAGCTTGAGAGGATCTAACCCTATTGTAATTAGATCAACTGGATCAATTAGATCATTGTTCATAAACTAATTATGATTCTTTAACTTGTTGTATTTTAAGTAGTTTTAGATCTGATTGCCTTCGATCGAAATCTTGTGCTACACACTCTGCTACACACCTTGCAACCTGAGTTTGGATCAATTTTTGAGCTTTTAGCATTGAGAATTAAAGGACTTTATAGATTCCACTCACTATGGTTTATCTATAAGGAGAATGTCACTATACACAGAAAAGTTAAAGAACTGAATTATATTATTGAGTCAGCAAAACTAATACCTGTGAGTTTAAAGCAGATGCGTTAGCATTAGCTACCAAGGTTATCATGCTTTGGGTATTACAACTCGCCTACCACTTAATCGCTGTACACAAAAAGCAGGATTAATGTTTCGCAAAGATCAAGGCTTTCAATATACGAGTGTACAATTGTGTCGACGACTAAATGAATGATAAATCGTTTGCATGCGTAGTGTTGATGTCCGTTTAGGCTTGAACAGAATAGTCACTGGTTAGTCTTCTAATATACAAATTATGCTCAACCATTTTTCAAGTGCTACTGTTTTCTCATTTATATACTGACTGCGATTATAGATCCCTGCAACACCATTTATAGAATGTCCTAATAAGTGTTCTACAATATGTGGAGCTACACCAATATCACTAAGGCGAGTTGCCAACGTTCGCCTTAAATCATGAAGCGTCCACTTAGTTTCATGGTTTAATTTTTCCCAAATTTTACTACCATATGCGCTGACAGCTTCTGATCTTTTTAGCTCCCCTAAGACATACCCAGACTTTTGATTTTTTTCTTTCAAGGTTTTAAGCCATGGATAAATGCTTTTGGGAATTGGACGTATAATCAACTCTGAAGTTTTACTATTCACTTTAGGGACGGTCCAAAGTCCTTTGTTGAAATCCCATTCTGTCCATGTTGATAATCTGATTTCTTGTGTTCGTGCACCAAATACAATCAACAACAAAAATAAGTTACTGTAGTATTCTTTAAAATTTCCGAATTTTATTTGATTAATAACATCTTGTAATTCAATTTCTGTAAGCACCCTATCCCGCTTATTCTGCTTTCTACCCACATCCGTGGTAGATAAGTCATCAATAACATAGCTTTTGGCATACTCTCTTTTTCTACAGAATAACAATGCTTGTTTTGACGCTTGCAAGACTTGACCTGCTGCGACAGGAGCGCCCTTTCGTTCATTAGAAATACCTTTTTTTATTCGATCAAAACATTCCAACCATTGTGGTTTGGTTGTTTTCTCTAATGGATACTTGCCTAAATAAGGATATAAGTGGCGGGAGAATTGTGCTCTATGTTTATCTACATTTTTACGGTTTTCAGTGGCATATTCCACCAACCAATATTCCAGCGCATCTTTAACTGTGACAGCCTCTTTACGTTTAACTTTAACCAATGATAATTCGACAGTGGGATCTTCACCATTGTCCAACCATTTACGACACTGATCTCTTTTAACTCTAGCTTGCTTTATCGACGTTTCAGGATATTTCCCTAAACTGACCCACTTAGGATTCGTTTCACGACCACCAAGCCTATAACGAAAAACCCAACCAATAAAACCTTTCTTTGAAATACGAACTGATAAGCTCCCACCATCAGCAATGACAGATTTACCTATATAGGGTTTCCCCAATATTTTTCGTAAAAACGTGTCAGATAATTTATTAACCGCAACCATACAACCTCTATTAACCTACAAATGTGTCTCTTGATGAAGTAACAAATTCACAAACTCTTTAGAATAATGTTCTTCTATAATTATCTGACAACGATCTTTTTAAAAACAAATATCCAGACTACTTAAAACTAAAACTTAAACTTAAACTAAAACACACATAATTTAAAAGCATATAAAATTATTTAATAATCATTTAACGAACTGAAAAGTTATATTTTTAACGATAAATGTAGGCGAAAAGATAACTTAATTCTGAATTGAACAAACAAGTAATAGGTGTTTACTTTATTTGTACATCCATTAAGTATTGAATTTAGCTGACGTTTTATACAAAAATGTTACATTACCGGAAAATACATGTATTTTTATCTTACGTAAAATATCCTTGAATACTTAGCAGAAATTAAACTTATTGGCAGCATAATAGGTAGATGGTTAGAAATCTAGAAGCTAATTAAAATGACAAACTAGAGTCTGTAACACTCACTTTTTACCAAAATTCAGTTATCATGACGTTAAGCAGCCCCGAGTAAACTGGGCTCTACATAATGCTTATCGAGCATATTAACGTTTCCAATTTAGTCAGTTATGCTTAATCTTTGTAATTATAAGGCATTGATACTAATCATCTTTCATCCAATCCAAATTGGGTAATGCGTTCAAATGCTGGATATAACGTGATTCATTGAATGAAACATCATTTTCCATGATATCGGATACTTCAATAGCCAGGGCACAGGCCATCCATTGAACCGCTTCTTCACGTGGCGTGCCCGTCATAACTAAGCGCATTAAGGTTTCTTTTACCTTTTTTGGCTCACCATCTGCGATTTGATTTTCGATTGTTTCAATTAGAGTTTCTTCAGTCATGTAACTGTCTTGCTGGTTGTCCATTATACATTCTCTGTTAAGTATTTAACGCGATTATCTCGTAATCACACTGAAAACAATAGAACTAATATCAATAAATTTATGGGCGTGCTTAATAAAGTGAAATTGGGCAACAATAGTAATGAAACGAATAAAGGCCCGAGTACAGTAGTTTTTAAATCACTTAGGGATATGGAATGTTATGCGTTGTTAATTTGAACAACGTCGATATTTATCAAGTTTATGGTGGTATTAACAATCAATCTAATGATGCTAGTTTAAATAAAAAGGAATGTTGATAATAAATTCTCAACATTCCTTATAGATAGTTTTTAAATAAACGTAAATCGATATTGTGGATTAAATGAGACTGTAACTAATTTTGTGTAACTGCTTATTAACACGTACTCTATAGAGAGTCAAGGATAGGCAGATACTCATGAACAAAAAAGATATTGAAGCTTTTGCTAAAGAAGCTGCTAAAAGCATTAAAACACCAGAAGACTTAAA
>NZ_JAUORL010000013.1:0-113575 GCF_030548015.1 Shewanella sp. 4_MG-2023 | reverse complement strand
GCCAACATTACGATAAGCCCTGCTAGCAATAGCAGGGCTTTTTCGTATCTGTTATTTAAAGAATGAATAATAGTGACCTGCTAAAGTAGTTTGCTAAAGCAGCGGTAATTCAGTTGCTTAGACGCTTGATTAGAGATCAACGGCCTGTCACGCCGGGGGCGAGGGTTCGTCTCTTGATAAGAGTAAGTCCGCTCCGCCAACATTACGATAAGCCCTGCTAGCAATAGCAGGGCTTTTTTGTATCTGTTATTTAAAGAATGAATAATAGTGACATGCAAAAGTAGTTTGCTAAAGCAGTGGTAATTCAGTTGCTTAGACGCTTGATTAGAGATCAACGGCCTGTCACGATGGCGGCGAGGGGTCGTCTCTTGATAAGAGTAAGTCCGCTCCGCCAACGTAAAGACGAAAGCCTATACAGCAATGTAGAGGCTTATTTCGTTTTAGAAATGAATGAATTGTCAGCGAGAAAGCGAAAGTTCAGCTGTGTGAATCTGATAATGTGATTGTTATTAGAGACTGTCGACTCGTCACACGCTAAGACGCACTGGTATAACTCTTGATAAGAGTAAGTTATCTGCGGCAACATAAAGAATAAAGATCAAAGCCTCTACCGTAGTGATTTAGTGCAAGGTAGAGGCTTTTTTAGTTCTGGAATTTAGTTTTTATTTACTCAATATTAATGCAGAAGTAGAATATTCGGTTGGTCAGGATGTTTTTAGAAACTGCCGACCTATGAGACGTTCGAATTTCAAGATCCAAGAATTAAGGTTCTATTGCAACATGCAGACTTTTTGTTTTTAGCAAATTAAGAAAGTTTTTGGCTTATTGCATCAATCTTGTCTAAATGAAAGTAAAGGCTTTTTGTCATTATGGGTAAAGGCTTTGACTCTTTAACTCTAGTCAATACAGATACAAGTAGTTTCGATTGTACCCAAAACTCACATTTTTAAACAAAAGATGCATTTAATGTACTTTTTTTGATTTAGATGTTTTTATATTAGTGATGAGTAAGATATATTGCTCTTTTAAGCAGGTAGGTGGAAGTATGGATTGTCGTTTAGGTTGTGGTGCATGTTGTATTGCTCCGTCAATTACCAGTCCAATACCCGGCATGCCTAACGGTAAACCTGCAGGGGTTCGCTGTATTCAGTTAAATGACGATAATTTGTGTAAGATTTTCGGCGATCCATCAAGACCTGCTGTTTGCGCAGAATTTACCGCGACAATGGATGTTTGCAGTACATCAAATGAGCAAGCATTGATTTTGATTACTGAGCTAGAAGCTTCAACGTCTTAGTATGTACCTTTAATTAGTTTGGATATGACTTTATGCAACTGACCCGTTATACCGATTATGGCATCCGTATTTTAATGTACCTTGCTGCACAGCCAAAAAGAGAGACTTTATTTCGTATTGCTGAAGTCACGGAAGTCTTTGAGCTGTCTTCTAATCATGTTGCAAAGATTATTCATCATCTGGGTAAGCTAGGTTATATACAAACTTTACGTGGTAAAAGTGGTGGGTTTAAATTAGCAGTGAAGCCTAGTGACATTAATCTTGGTCAGCTTGTTGGTGAATTAGAGCCTTCACTGGCCCCTGTTAATTGCAGTGAACCCTATTGCCGCTTTACGCCAGCATGTAGTTTAAAAGGTATTCTTGCGAACGCAGTTGCTGCATATATGAACGTGCTGAATGACTGCACTTTGGCTGATATCGTTAAGAATGCAGATGAGTTAATGGATACCTTACCTGATTTATCTATCTCAATACTTGAACTGAACTAGTGGCTTTATTACTGATCATTGTTACGGGCAACAGCTTTGAAGTATGGACTAGGCTAATTCCTTCGGCTTCTAAGCGATGTAAATTTTGATTCAAAAAGTGCACTGTTTCAGGATATGGGTGTGCTATTACAACAATATTTTCATCGTTTTTTGCTTTTAGCATGATCAGCTTAAATTGTTTCTCTAGTGCCTGCTCACTGACATCGTTATCTAAAAAAATTTGTCTGCGTAATAATGGCACCTCATGTTGCTGCGCCTGCTCACTGGCAACACTAAAGCGGGTTGTCCTGCTATCGACAAAATACAAGTCCTGCTCTTTTAAGCTTTGCATCAGCCAAGTCATTGGGCTTTCAAGTTGTGTGAGCAAACTGCCCATATGGTTATTTGCCCCTTTAGCATAAGGGATATTGGCAATAGAATCTTTTAGCTGGTGTTTTAACTCTTGCTCATCCATTTCATTCGTTAAACCACCTTGGCCTAGGTTTTTACCATTGAGTGCCTGCATGGGAATATGCAGCATAATTTCATTGCCACGCTGATGGCCTTGCTTTGCAAGTTGCTGACCTAATGGAGTATGAGGTATTACCGAAAGGGTAATGCCGTTTGGTAAAGACAAAACCGCCTCATCGGTTTGACGATAACCAATATCGTCAATGATGATAGCGATTTGGGTTGCTTGAACTGGAGCCGTTAACAGTAAAGCTAAAAGTATCAATATATAGCGCACAAAGTCTGCTTTAATTATGAGTTGTTATCCATGCAATAGCGGAAGAAATTTGACCATCCTGTGGTTCATCATATTGCGCTGTAGTTTGTTCAATTATATCCAGATAATCTGTTTTTAGGATAGCATCATTTGATATTTTAATGTCCGGTTCAATGCCTTTAGTGTGAATGTCGTTACCATCTGGCGTGCTATATTTTGCAATCGTGAGCTTTATAGCGTTGCCCATATCCAGCATGGGGATCAAACTTTGCACCGTACCTTTTCCAAAGCTGGTTTCTCCCACTAGCGTGGCGCGGTTATTTTCTTGTAATGCTGCAGCCAGTACTTCTGATGCCGATGCTGAGCCCTTATTAATAAGTACTACCATAGGCACGCCTTTAAATATGGTAGGTTGCGATGCATAGTAGTTTTCATTTGCATCGAAAAAACGCCCTTCAGTTGAAACAATTAAACCTTTTTGCAAAAACAAATCAGCAATACTGATGGCTTGACTGAGTAGCCCGCCGGGATTGTTTCTAACATCTATAATAAGACCTTTTAATTGCTGTTGTTGCCATAGTTTAGCTTGGTTAATAATGGCATTGGTAGCGTCTTCCTGAAACGAGTTAAGTTGTATATAGCCGATATTATTATCAATAATTTTCGCATTAATTGATTTAATATGAATTAGCTCAGGGGCGAGATTAAATAGAAGTGTTTCGTTAGCTTGGCGCTCAATGGTGAGTGTTATTGGTCGCTTGTTGATACTGTGCTGCTTAATCTCGGTAAGTACATCGGTTAAATTGGTTTGATCAATCAGGGTGTCGTTAAGTTGCAGGACCTTATCGCCAGGTTGAATATTAGCGCGGGCCGCAGGTGAGTTGGCATAAGGAGTAATGATAGTGATTTGGTTGTCATCAGTTGCCACTTCAAAGCCGAAACCAAAGTACTGGCCATTATTACTGTCATTAATGCTTTGATAATCGCCAGTATCTAAAAAGCCTGAATAGGGGTCTAGTTTATTGAATATTCCTTCGATGGCGTATTCAATTAAGTCTTCACGGTCTACTTCGTTAAAGTAATAGGTATGAACCGTATCGATGACATCAAGTAAGAGTGAGTAACTGTATTCAGATTGGGTTTTATAGTGTTGCTCTGAACTGGATAAGTTCAATGAAAATGCAACGCTAACGCCTAATATGAAGCACAAGAAATAACGTGTAATTTGCATCATAACTGCCCCTTAGATACCTTGCGGTATTATTAGGGCGTCGATTGTTCAACGATTAAACCTACGGAAGGTTTGATAACCGCCAAAGATTAAATTACTTTATTATTAGCGTGTTATCGACAATATCTCGCTGGGTTAATGGCTTGCCCTTTGTGTCTTATTTCAAAGTATAGGCCAGATTCTGTTTGTCCGCCTGAACTCCCAACAAGTGCAATGGATTCTCCTTTTTTAACGGTTTCGCCAGGTGGAATAAGTAATGACTGCGCGTGACCATATAAACTCATATAGCCTTCGCCGTGATCGATTACCATAACCATACCAAAGCCTCGTAACCAGTCTGAATAAATAACGGTGCCGTGAGCAATAGCGGTGATGGTTTGTCCTTCAGGAGCGGCAATTACCGCACCTTTCCAGCTGATTTGTCCTGAGCGGCTACTGCCAAATTTAGACGAAACTCGTCCTTTAGTTGGCCATTTTAATTTACCGCGCAGCTTGGCTAAGCCATCCATTGAGGGGCTATTTTTGGCCGCCAGCACCGCTTGTTCAATAAGGTGTTTTAAGCTGGCTTCTTCAATTTGTAGTTGTTCAAGCTCTGCGCCTTTGCTGGTCAAGGTGCGTTGAATTTGTGCTAAGGTTTGTTGACGTTGTGATTGTTCTTTAGCGAGTTGTTTAGCCTGCTTTTGTTGCTCAAGAATTAAGGAATTAAGTTTTTGCTGTTCATTAACTTGCTCAACTTTAACTAGCTCTAATTGCTCAATAGTTGTTTTTAAACTGGTAATGGCTTTAATACGGGCATTATTAAGGTATTGATAATACGCTAACATCCGCTCAACTGTGGCAGGGTTTTGCTGGTTAAGCATCATCTTTGAATAGTCATGGTTACCGGCAAGGTAAGCGCTAGATAATTGTTTAGATAAGGTCTTTTGCTGCGTAACTCGCAGTGTATCTAAGTTGACTTTTTCAGCATCAAGTTCGCGAAGTTTAGTATTTACCGCAGACAGTGAGTTTTGGGTTTGATTAACTTTTTGAGCAGCATTAGAGATAGCTTGCTCATCTCGCTTTAACAACGAAATGAGCTTTTCTCGTTGACGACTGGTGTCCTTCAAAGAGCTTTGTTGTTGGTTAATCTGAGCCTGAATAGATTTCAGCTCTGATTGACGCTTACCAAGATCGGCACTTTGAACTGATGATGTCAGTATCACCAAGCCAGCAAACATGCTGGCTTTAAACAAAAGTCGTTTTTTCACGAGTGGCTAGTTACTCTTTGAGTTTAATGATTGAACGGCCGGTCATTTCCTGCGGCACTTCTTGTTCCATCAAGGTTAACATAGTCGGCGCAATATCGCTCAATCGTCCACCTGCATCAATGGTGGCTTCACGGCCTACATAAATGAAAGGTACCAACTCACTGGTATGGGCAGTATGAGCTTGACCCGTTTGTTCATTGGTCATTTGCTCAGCATTACCATGATCGGCAGTAATAATGCATTCGCCGCCGACTTTCGCTAGCGCCTCTACTACACGACCAATACAAGCATCGACTGCTTCACAGGCTTTAACCGCAGCATCAAATTTACCGGTATGACCGACCATGTCACCATTTGGATAATTACAAATAATCACGTCATAGTCAGTAGACTCAATGGCAGCAACTAATTTATCTGTGAGCTCGGTTGAGTTCATTTCAGGCTGCAAATCATAAGTTGCCACATCTGGCGACTTAATTAAGGTGCGATCTTCGCCTTCAAATGGCTCTTCTTTGCCGCCATTAAAAAAGAAGGTCACATGGGCATATTTTTCTGTTTCAGAAATACGCAGCTGTTTTTTACCCTGTTTTTGTAAGGTTTCACCTAAGGTATTGACCAGATCTGTTGATGGAAATGCCACCACAGCGTCAATGTCATTAGCATAGTTGGTTAGCATCACGAAGTTGATTGCAGGGGTAACTTCACGTGTAAAGCCAGCAAAATCGGTTTCGACAAAACAACGAGTGATTTCTCGGGCGCGGTCAGCGCGAAAGTTCATGAAGATTAACGCATCGCCATCAGCTAAGCTTGCGGCCTCACCTATGGTCGATGCAGCGACAAACTCATCGTTTTCATCACGTTCGTAAGCGGCGTCTAATGCCGCAACTGCGCTTGGGTAATTAAAGTCACCTTTACCTTGAGCAATTAAGTTGAACGCTTTTTCAACTCGATCCCAGCGGTTGTCGCGATCCATGGCGTAGTAACGACCAATCAATGAGGCTACCTTACCGTGACCCAAGCTTGCAAATAACTCATCAAAATGGATCAAAGAGTTTTTTGCGCTACGAGGTGGGGTATCACGACCATCTAAAAAGGCATGTAAATACACCTTAGTGGCACCGCGCTCAACCGCCATGCGGCACATGGCTTCAATGTGCTCTTCATGGCTGTGAACACCACCTGGCGACATTAAACCCATAATATGCACAGCGCCATTATTGGCGATAGCTTTATCGATTGAAGCGCACAGTGCCTCATTTTGATTAAACTCATTGTCAGCAATGGCTTTGCTAATGCGGGTAAGCTCTTGGTAAACAATACGGCCAGAACCAATATTGATATGACCCACTTCTGAGTTGCCCATTTGACCGTCAGGTAGGCCAACATCCATACCTGATCCGGAAATTAAACTGCTTGCATATTGGGCGGTTAACTTATCTAAAACTGGAGTTTTCGCATGAAAAACCGCATTTTTATGCGTATTTTCACGATGACCCCAGCCATCTAAGATAAGTAATGCCAGTGGACGTTTTGGTGTCGTCATGGGAGTACCTTTAAGTTTTAAAAGAAAAAGTTTTAAGAGAAAGCTAAAATTTTAATGGTATGGATATTACTTCTTTTTCAGCTCCTGAAAAAGAAATTTACCTTTGAAGAGCGGCTCAGTAGAGGCAATTTACGATGAATAGCTTGCCCAGTCACAATCCCGTGCAAGATGAATAAGGCTCAATAACAACACATTTAGTCAAAAACCTGTGAGCTATTGCCCTTAGGATAGTAAGCAAATGCAATGTTTCGTCGTTAAAGTGCTGCCCATGGCACAGTAGAGAAGATGATTAGGCTTGAATTTGCTGCATTATAAAGATGCAATCGGTATACTCTGTGGCTTATTAATTTTAGCCATTTTTAAAGTAGGCAGAGAAGATGCAAGAATATATCGAATTTTTTCAAGCTAACCCTGTATTAAGTATCGCATGGGTTGGTTTATTTGCTGCAGTTGTGGTGATGACCATTAAATCAGCAACCTCAAAAGTGAGCAACGTCAATACTCAAGAACTGACCATGCTAATGAACAAGCAAGGCGCTAAAGTTGTTGATGTGCGCTCTCAAGACGATTACCGCAAAGGTCACATCGTTGACGCTATTCATGTGCCATTAGCAGAAATCAAAAATAATAAAGCGACTGCCCTTGAAAAGTTTAAAACCAGTCCCATTATTACTGTATGTGCTGCTGGAATGACATCTTCGCAAGCTGCTCAACTTCTTGTCGCTCAAGGGTTTGAGAATGTTCATAACCTAAAAGGCGGTATGGGTGATTGGCAAGCGGCAAACTTACCTGTTGTTAAAGGTAAGAAGTAAGATAACAAACTGGTAAGACCCAATTTACCGGGATGGTCTAAAATGTTGTCTAACGGCCACATTTTAGCGACAAGCCCAAATTTACGATTAGCTTCGCAGAAGAGCTAAAAAACATTTGAAGGTAGGAAATCATGGCTGAAGTAGCAAACAACGAAGAGCAAGCACCACAATTCAACATCCAACGCGTTTACACAAAAGATGTGTCTTTTGAAACGCCAAACAGCCCAGAAGTTTTCCAAAAAGAATGGAATCCAGAAGTTAAGCTGGATCTTGATACTCGTAGCAACAAGCTATCTGATGATGTTTATGAAGTGATCCTTTCTCTAACTGTTACTGCACAAAATGGCGAGCAAACTGCTTTCTTATGTGAAGTTCAACAAGCGGGTATCTTCTCTATCACTGGCTTAACTGAGCAACAACTTGCTCACTCTTTAGGTGCTTACTGCCCTAACGTACTATTCCCATACGCACGTGAAACAGTAGGTAACTTAGTTTCTCGTGGTACTTTCCCACAGCTTAACCTTGCTCCAGTGAACTTTGATGCACTATTTGCACAATATGTTCAACAGCGTCAGCAAGAAGCTGCTGCAGCACCAGCTGCTGAAGAAGCAAACGCATAATATATGAATAACACTGCTGAAATTGCGGTTTTAGGGGCGGGGTCTTACGGCACCGCCCTTGCCATTTCTCTTGCAAGAAGTGGCCACAAGACCTTACTTTGGGGTCATGAGCCTGAGCACATGACCGCGTTAACTAACGATCGCGCCAATAATGCCTTTCTACCAGGGATTACCTTTCCTGATAGTCTTGAAATTGAAGCCGACTTAGCCACCGCACTTGCTGCCACTAAAAATGTATTGGTTGTGGTGCCAAGCCATGTGTTTGGTTTAGTACTGCAACAGGCCAAGCCTTTGCTACGAGATGATGCACGCATTGTCTGGGCGACAAAAGGTTTAGAGCCTGAAACAGGTCGATTACTGCAAGATGTTGCTCTTGAGCATCTTGGGGATAAATTTCCATTAGCAGTATTATCAGGCCCAACCTTTGCAAAAGAACTGGCTGCAGGTATGCCAACAGCAATTTCGGTAGCGGGCACCTGCCCAAGCTTCACTAATGATTTAGTGGAACTACTGCATAGCCCGAAACGTTTACGTGTTTACGCTAATGATGATTTTACCGGCTTACAATTAGGTGGCGCAGTTAAAAACGTTATCGCAATTGGCGCTGGCATGTCTGATGGCATTGGCTTTGGTGCCAATGCACGCACCGCATTAATCACTCGTGGTTTGGTTGAGCTAACCCGTTTAGGCGTTGCTTTAGGTGCTGATGCTAATACCTTTATGGGTATGGCAGGCCTTGGTGACTTAGTACTAACTTGTACCGATAACCAATCACGTAACCGTCGTTTTGGCTTGGCATTAGGTAAAGGCTGCGATGTCGATACTGCTCAAGACGAAATCGGTCAAGTGGTTGAAGGCTATCGCAACACCAAAGAAGTTTACACTTTAGCTAAACGTCTTAATGTTGAAATGCCTATCACTGAGCAAATTTACCAAGTGTTATATCAAGGTAAAAGCCCAACAGATGCCGCTAAAGAGCTACTGGGTCGAGACCAAAAGTCTGAAACCATTAGTGAATAGCTAAAGGCATGTGTGTAAGTGTGAATGCGACTAAAAGGGTGCTAATATAGCGCCCTTTTTTGTGGCTTAAATATACCGCTTGCTAGCTGATTAACGCTGTCGAGTAGGCAGCGTAAACTGTCACAATAATCGCCCCCAATCATTTTAAAGAGAGTAAGCTTGTGAAACATCATGACGTGATCATTATTGGCGCTGGCGCAGCAGGACTCATGTGCGCCTCTACTGCTGGCTATCGAGGTCGTGATGTTCTAGTGCTAGATAATGCTAAGCAAGCAGGCCGTAAAATTCTCATCAGTGGCGGCGGTCGTTGTAACTTCACTAATCAAAAAGTGGAACCTCACAACTTCTTGTGTGGTAACAGCCACTTTGTAAAATCTGCCTTAGCACGTTACCGTTCAAGTGACTTTATCGAGTTAGTTGAGCGTCATGGCATTGAATATCACGAGCGTGATCATGGGCAGTTATTTTGTAATGACTCAGCTAAAGAAATTGTCAGCATGTTAATGACAGAGTGTGAATGGGCTGGCGCGCAAATACAGCTACGCACTGAGATTGTGTCGGTCACCAAAAATGATGCTGGGCAGTTTGCAGTCGTGACCTCAAACGGTGAGTTTAGTTGTGAGTCACTGGTGATTGCCACGGGCGGCTTATCAATGCCCAAACTTGGCGCATCACCTTACGGTTACAAGCTTGCAGAACAATTTGGACTAAAGGTGTTACCGACCACAGCAGGCTTAGTGCCGTTTACATGGCATACGGAGCAAAAAGCGCGTTTTGAGCCTCTGTCGGGCATTGCGGTGCCAACAACAATCACGGCAGAAGACGGCACTCAGTTTAGCGAAGCATTGTTATTTACCCATCGCGGCTTATCAGGCCCGGCAATTTTACAAATTTCAAATTACTGGCAAGCAGGCCAAAGTATTAGCATTAACCTGTTACCCAATGAGTCAGCGAAAGATAAAATCGAGCTAGCGCTTGCAAATCACCCTAAGCAAAGCCTACGTAACACCATCAGCCAATGGCTACCAAAGCGCTTGGTTGAAGCGTTATTTGAAGCAGCACTGCTTGATAAAGCCTTAAACCAGTTAGGCCACGGTGAGCGTGAGCAAATAGCACAAGACCTTAATGAATGGTCAATCGTGATGAACGGTACCGAAGGCTATCGCACTGCTGAAGTCACCTTGGGTGGCGTTGATACTAATGAGTTATCATCTAAAACCATGCAGTCTAGCAAGGTTACTGGATTGTACTTTATTGGTGAAGTGATGGACGTCAGTGGTTGGCTCGGAGGGTTCAACTTTCAATGGGCTTGGTCGTCTGGCTTCGCAGCTGGGATGGCGGTTTAGTGTCCCTTTGAATGAAATTGATGGCGACTTTTCATCATCAGATTTTCCCTCAATTGCCAATGACTTGTTCGATAGGTTAGTTGCACATCTTGTGCAATTTTGCCGTTTTAATACTGCTGTTATTTCACATCAATCTAACCCGAAGCCGTTCAGGGAAGTCTTTAGTTTGTCTGATTTTGGCCTCTAATTAATAATTTAGTCTTTGCCACGTTAACCTCAGTATTTTAGGGTTTTATACTCGTAAGTCTTCCAACGTCGCTGTTTCGCATTCTTTCTTCTCATTGTTCGGCTCTGTAACGTTTGATGTCTTTAGGTTGCGCTTGTTTGCTAATGGTTTCGCATCGGGGTTTGATTGGTGTGTGTGGTGTTATTTTGTTTGGTGGCTCAGTGTTAACGTTATGCTTTTGTTTGGTTTTAGTTGTTGTCGGTGCGACAATTGCCTTTATAACAATAGCAATAACATTTGGCTGCGTAATGAAACTTCAAAAGAAACTTCTGTTTTCATTCTTATTTTTATCACTTTTACCCACATTAATCGTTGGTTTTTTATCAAATAGAATTGCTAGCTCTGCAATAGAGCAGCAAGCATTCTCTCAATTAGTTGCTGTAAGAGAAATTACCAAGTCACAAATAGAAAATTATTTCGCAGAGCGGCGAGGAGACATGGAGGTGCTTAGGAGCACAATTGAGAAGACCTTGAATTTCGAGTCTACTGAAGGGTTAAGAGCGTCATCAATCACGATGCATGAGTATTTTGATAATTTCATCGAATCTTATGGCTATTATGATTTATTTCTAATCAATGAGTCTGGTTATGTCTTCTATACGACAAAGAAAGAAGCTGACTATCAGACGAATCTAATAACCGGTATATACAGTGACTCAGGCCTCGGAGAGTTATTTCGTACCGTTCGCAGCAGTCAAGAGTTCGAGATGGCTGATTTTAGGCAGTATAGTGCTAGTAATAACGAACCCGCGAGTTTTATTGCCATACCTATAAAAAACCTAAAGGGGGAGTCAGTCGTAGTTGCGTTACAGCTATCAATTCAATCAATTGATGCCATTATGCATCAGCGGGCTGGAATGGGGAACTCTGGTGAGAGCTACCTTGTTGGTAGTGATTTACTAATGCGATCCGATTCATTTTTAGATCCTGTCGGGCGATCAGTAAAAGCGTCATTTGCTGGGAATGTTGAATTTAATGGAGTAAACACAGAAGCAACTCAGAAAGCATTAACGGGCATTACAGATGAAGAACTGATTGTTGATTATAATGGTAATCCAGTTCTATCAGCTTATACCCCCCTTTCTATCAATGGTATCAACTGGGCATTGATATCAGAAATAGATGTCGATGAAGCGTTCAGTTCCATTTATAAACTTAACTGGTTAATTGGAATAATTGTTTCTTTTTTCATATTACTAATAAGTGTGATCGCTTTTTTCATCAGCAAATCAATTACTGGCCCTCTTGGAGGTGAACCTTCTGATATGAGACATATTTCAGAAGCGATCGCGAAAGGCGATTTAACCATTCAATTTGATGATAGTCGAAACACTGATAGTGTTTATGGTGCAATGAAACTCATGGCTAATAACCTACTAGAAATAGTGAGTAAAATAGTCGATAACAGTAGTAGTTTGGCGAGTTCAGCAGAAGAAACAAGCGCACTTAGCTTACAATCAACAACTAGCCTTGAGCAACAAAAAGAGAGTATTGAACAAGTAGCAACAGCCGTTGAGCAAATGACAACAAGCGTAAATGATGTTGCTCAAAGTGCCTCTAGTGCTGCAGTTTCGGCGCTTTCAGCTCAAAATAGCTCTTTTAATGCCAATGAGAAAGTTATTGTGACAATTAAAGACCTGTCAGATTTAGATAATGAGATTCAAAGTGCAAGTGAGGTTATTAAATCATTAGAAGCTGACTCAAAAGAGATTGGTTCGGTGTTAGATGTCATTCGTGGCATTGCTGATCAAACGAATTTACTAGCACTGAACGCTGCGATTGAAGCTGCAAGAGCTGGCGATCAGGGGCGCGGCTTTGCTGTTGTTGCTGATGAAGTTCGCTCGCTTGCCTTGAAAACTCAGGATTCAACAAAAAACATCGAAGTAATGATAGCCAGGCTGCAACGTGCTTCTAATGAAGCTGTTGCTGTGATGGGTGTAAGCCGTGAGGTTTGTAGTCGTACTAGGTCTAATGCGCAAGATACCGCTGAAATGATCAAGTCTGTCAACGATGAGATTGGGAGTATCACCCAAATGACTGAACTTATCGCGGCTGCTGTAGAGGAGCAATCATGTGTATCTAACGAGATTAGCTTAAATATTACTTCAATTAGCGATGTAGCATATGAGAATTCAGCTGCAGCAAGCCAAGTATCATCTTCAAGTGAAGAAATAAGTAAAATAGCTTCTACATTAGCGACTCTTTCTGAGCAGTTTAAGATTGAAAGAAATGGTACGTCAGCCTTATCTAATCCAGGTATACGTTAGTTTGGGTCACATCAAAATATAAAGTCGGTATCTTATTTCATTCTGCGCATAGATATTTTTATGGGTTTGGCGGCTAAACTCGCTTCAATCAAATACAGCTAAATTACCTGATGCCTTTACAATGGTCAGGTAATTATGATTTAAGAATTTGGAGCTAGCTGCTAGGAGTTAGAGCGATGGGGCTAGATGTTTACGCGGTGTTTCGGGTATTGCGGTGCCATCAACAATCACGGCAGAAGACGGCACTCAGTTTAGCGAAGCATTGTTATTTACCCATCGCGGCTTATCAGGCCCGGCAATTTTACAAATTTCAAATTACTGGCAAGCAGGCCAAAGTATTAGCATTAACCTGTTACCCAATGAGTCAGCGAAAGATAAAATCGAGCTAGCGCTTGCAAATCACCCTAAGCAAAGCCTACGTAACACCATCAGCCAATGGCTACCAAAGCGCTTGGTTGAAGCGTTATTTGAAGCAGCACTGCTTGATAAAGCCTTAAACCAGTTAGGCCACGGTGAGCGTGAGCAAATAGCACAAGACCTTAATGAATGGTCAATCGTGATGAACGGTACCGAAGGCTATCGCACTGCTGAAGTCACCTTGGGTGGCGTTGATACTAATGAGTTATCATCTAAAACCATGCAGTCTAGCAAGGTTACTGGATTGTACTTTATTGGTGAAGTGATGGACGTCAGTGGTTGGCTCGGAGGGTTCAACTTTCAATGGGCTTGGTCGTCTGGTGTGGCGGCCGGGATGGCGGTTTAGCTTGTTTATCGCGCCAGAGCAGGGTAAACAAGCTCACTACTGCAGCTGGGTATTTTCATAGCAAGCCTGATATTCAGCTAGGTTCGTTGTCATCACCTGAGTTAACGCATCTGTGAACTCTTGCTCATGGGAATCATGGTATTGCAATGAATGTAGTGGTACTTTCCATTCATGCATGATCTTAATATTTTTATTATAAAAGTCAGTTATATCAACCAGTTCAATATCATCGCGTTTTTCACCGATAAAGTAGGGAAATATCGTTGATGCCAAGCAAATATCATTAGAATTTACCACTTTTTCAAATGCCATAAATAGGCTTGAAGTCATTAAGCTTACCTCGGGTTTCTGGTTAACTTTTTGCGCGCAAAGTTCAAAAAGGTCATTCAAGTCTGCAATGGGACCATTATTGGTTAATACCAGTTTGTGATTAAAAATGGCCTCCATGGTGATTTCATTTTTCAAAATAGGGTGGTTCTTTTTGACGGCTAAAAACCAATATTTCACCTCAGCTAACGTGCTAATTTGGACATTTTCCTGCTGACGAGTACGAGTGCCAAAAGCGTAATCAATTTTACCTTGGG
Organism: Shewanella sp. 4_MG-2023; assembly: GCF_030548015.1. NCBI lineage: Bacteria > Pseudomonadati > Pseudomonadota > Gammaproteobacteria > Alteromonadales > Shewanellaceae > Shewanella > Shewanella sp. 4_MG-2023. The sequence continues at coordinate 99,425 of NZ_JAUORL010000013.1, read as the reverse complement.
CAATATATTGTTCAACGTTGTCAGCCCAGGGGTGGATGTCAACGGTTCTAGATATGCCTAAGTCTTGATTAACCTGTTCAATGGCATCAAGAATAAAGCTCGACATATGCTCTGGCGCAGCGATATGTAGCACTTTCTGCTGCAATGGCTGCCTGTTTGCAACCTGGGCCATTTCATCGTAAGCGGCAATGATGGCTTTCGCTAAAGGGTATAGGCGCGAGGCCATGGCGTTGGGCTGTAAGCCATATTGCTTTCTGATAAACAGTTCATCATGGATAACTTCACGCATGTTGCTTAGCGCTCGGCTTATCTTAGGCTGAGTGCTATTGAGTTTCTCTGCCACTATGCTGCCATTTTTAAATTCGAATAAACCGATCAGCACTTTTAACGTAAAATAATCTAGTCTTGACAGTTGTTTTTGCATAGTTTTTTACCAAGTGAGCCAGTCTGGATGAGTAAGTTAGCATAATATGTAGCTGCTAAAGTGTGCTTAAATCACACAAATACCTAAATAGGGGTATGTTTTGGGGTTTGTACGATCTATTTCTCATTATATTCAGTTAGATACTGCATTAATTTGAGGTGCTTGTTGTTGGTTTGTTCTGGTTTGGTGACGTTGAGGTTTAAGATGCTAAACTTTTATCTGCCTTGTTGGTCACAGGGGGCTTTAATTAATGAAAACCATTCCCAATACGCAGATAAAGCGTAAAAGTATTGATAGTTTCCTAGATAATGGCGAGTTAGTAGCGGAATACATCACAGAGGTGACTTTGTACAAAAAAATCCTTATTGCGTTTATTGCACTTGTCATTAGTGGTTGTGCTGCACGTATTGAGCAAACTGCTGGCAATGGCATAGCTGTCGATGGGTATAGCGTAATGACTGATGCTCAACGATGGAATGAAGCTCGTTTACTGCAATTTCACCAGCAGTGGCAGGGCACACCATATCGATTAGGCGGATTAACCAAAAAAGGCTTAGATTGTTCTGGTTTGGTGTATGTGGCTTATCAAGATCTCGTGGGGCCCAGTATTCCAAGAACTGTGCAAGGTCAAACAAGCTTAGGTACTCGCATTGCTAAAAGTGACTTACAAAGTGGTGATTTAGTGTTTTTTAAAACCACGGGCAGTGGACGTCATGTTGGGGTGTATTTGTCTGGTAATCGCTTTTTACATGTATCGACCAAAAAAGGGGTGATTATTTCCAGTATGGATAATGTTTATTGGAAACCGCGATACTGGTTTGCTAGTCGTATTTAACACCGTTTCGCTATCTGTTGATCAATCTCTCCGCTATGGCAGATAAATTATGTTATTTTAGCCTCATCTAAGTCGTTATTGTTTATGTGATCAAGTTTAAGGACCCAGTCATGACTAAAGCTAAAATCGGTATTGTTACTGTAAGTGATCGTGCCAGTGCAGGTGTATACGAAGATTTATCAGGTAAGGCCATCATTGCTGTACTAAATGAGTACTTAACCTCTGAATGGGAACCTGTTTATAAAGTTATCCCTGATGAGCAAGATGTGATTGAAGCCACCTTGATAAAAATGGCCGATGAGCAAAATTGCAGTTTGATTGTGACCACTGGTGGTACCGGCCCTGCTAAGCGTGATGTTACTCCTGAAGCCACAGAAGCGGTGTGCGATAGAATGATGCCAGGTTTTGGTGAGCTAATGCGCGCTGAGTCATTAAAGTTTGTACCAACGGCTATTTTGTCTCGTCAAACAGCAGGTTTACGCGGTGATTCACTGATTGTTAATTTACCAGGCAAGCCTAAGTCAATTCGTGAATGCTTAGATGCAGTGTTCCCAGCGATCCCTTACTGTATTGATTTAATGGATGGCCCATTCTTAGAATGTGATGAAGCGGTAATTAAGCCATTTAGACCGAAAGCTAAATAATGAGCTGAGAAGTTTGTTATAGCGATGAATAAAAACCAGCCGCGGCTGGTTTTTATGTTTGTAATCTAGCATTTAAGCCCCTTTTCGGAGGATTAAATTGGCACTGTAACCAGTAAATAACACCAAACTTGGTATGGCAACAAGGTGGGCAAATATATCGGGTTCAGTACTAAAGTTTAGCCAAAATAGTAATCCCCAGCTTATTAATAAATAGCCAATGCTGAGTGCGATATGTGGTATGTACTTTTTCATTGTAGTTTCCTTACTGGGTATTTCATTCACTAAGTTGTTACTGGCTGAGCTCCTCAATGACCAGCTTTAAACTTACCTCTATCAGTATAAAAACTAGACAATCCGTTCGTAAGTGTCATTATTGACAAAATCAGGGTCGATAGTGACATTGTTTGGGGTTTATCATGAAAAGGATTTACATTCTTGCTGCGGGTAATGTTGTCGCAGGTGGTTTAGTCAGTTTTCTCGATGTGTTCAGTTTCTGTAATAGTTATTGGCGGCGGATGCATGCCGAGGTGACTGAAGACTTATTCCATTGTCAGGTCATTTCCAGTGATGGCGAAAACGTTAAAACCACCCAAGGATTCGAAATTCCTGCCAAAGGCTTTGAGCATCCTGAAGATATTTTGCAAGCTGATGCGGTTATTTTGGCAGCCTCTTTTGTGACCAATCGGCAGGAATTTCAAGCGCTGTTAACCGATTTTGAGCCATTGTTTGCGCCGCTAGCCACCTTTGTGGAAAGTGAAAAACCGTTAGCGGCTTATTGTTCTGGGACACTATTGCTAGCGGCATCGGGGCTACTTAACCAAAGGCGAGCCACGACGGTGTGGTGGCTAAGGGAAATGTTTGAGCGCAACTTTAAAGAAGTTGATTTGAGTATGGATACATTCATTGTGTCTGATGGTCAGTTTCACACCGCTGGGGCGACTACCTCAAATTTAAGTTTGGCGCTGCATTTGGTATCAATGCTGGCTGGCGAGGAGTTGGCGCAACAGATGTCGAAGATATTATTGATTGACCCCAATCGCTCTCAACAGCCTTTTATGACCATGTCGATTAATCCTGAGCAACATAATGATGAGCTGATCCAAAAGGTGCAGTTATGGATGCAAGTAGATTTGAGTCAGCATTGGTCATTGGATGACATTGCCGATAAATTTGCTGTGGGTAAACGCACCTTAATCAGACGCTTTAAAAAAGCGGTTAATGAAACCCCAGCCAGTTATATGCAGCGCTTACGTGTGGATGAGGCGAAACGCTTACTGGAAACTACCGATCTTGCCATTGAGCACATTGTTCAGCGGGTCGGCTATGAGGATGTCAGTTCATTTAGAAAGCTGTTTATTCAACTCACCAGCTTAAGCCCTAGGGCATACAGGCAAAAATTTAATATGAATATCCGTTGGTAACCTTAATCTGGTTATTCATGATGACGAAGTCTATGACAATGACAGTCAATTAATCAGCTGCTTAAGTTCATTGCCTGTTTCGAGCAAACTCCTTGTAGATGATTGAACATGACTGGCTCGATGTTACTTGAGCCAGTCATGTTCAAATGATTAATTAACAGGCATTACAATCCAAAGACCACTTTTTCACTTTTAAGTAGTCGCTCTAACCCTAGTGCAAGGGCGATTGAAATCACTATGGTGGCAGCTGATGAAACTAACAGCTGCAACATAGGCACTTCACGGCCTTTAATAAACGCCATTAACGCTTGCTGCTGGCCTGAAACCGGAAGCCACTCAAGCACATCAGGGGCGATGTTATAACTGGCGGCCATGGATAATGCCAGCGGTACAAATAACACCATGGTTAAATAAGACTGGGCCTCTTTAAAGCTTTTGGCCATGAAAGACACAAACAGCTGCAGTGTTGCTGCCATAATCGCTAATGGGATGCCAATGAGTAGCATCAGCGCCATAAAGTCAGGCGAAATAGTGACGCTAAAGCCCAGCTGCTGCCAAGGCACAAAGGTATAAGCGAATTTAGAGACGATTAAAATCAAGATTAACCCCAGCAAGGCAAAGCAAGTAACTGCGATAATTTTGCCTAACACTAACTGGCGGGTGCTAATCGGGTGGCTTAACAGTAATGCCAGCGAGTTACGTTCACGTTCCCCCGCGCTAGTATCAATAGCAAGGTTCATTCCTGAGATAAACACCGAATAAATCATGGTAAAAATCGCAATGCCGAGAATAAAGCCGCCTTTTGAGTCGGGTGTTGCTCGATCTTCCACAATCACTTTAATCGGCTGCACTACAGCAGGATTAATGCCGCGGGCAATTAAGCGTAAGCTGCCCATTTCACCGCTGTAGGCTTGCAATTGCATTTCTACCCGGCGAATAGATTTTTGCAGTTTTTCATTGGAGTTATCGGCAATCAGAGTGACTTCAGCAGGCTTTGCAGCCGCCATTTGTGCAGCGTAATCAGCACTGATGATTAACTCAATGTCTTTGGTGTCGTTATCATCGCTATGGGTAATACCTTGATTATTTAAATAGCGTACTAAGTCAGGGGCATTGTCAGCATTGCTGATTTTAATGTTGAGATCTTCAGGGCTGGTAACCTGACCAATAAGCACCATGAACATGCCGCACATAAGTAATGGTGTACCAATGGCGTAATATAATCCCGCCATCACCGAACGCTTGTCACGCATTGCATCAATCAGTTCTTTTTGAACCATAGCTATCACTGTTTTCATTAGGCTGGCATTCCTTTGTCAGTATTGAAATCAAGATTGATCAATGCGGGGTTATTTGCTGGCTGCATTTTACTTTTGAACGGGATAAGTTCTTTTTCAATTATGGCTAATATGGTTTTCATTAGGCTGCGATCCCTTCGTCAGTTCCAATCAGTTTTATAAAGGCTTCTTCTAATGAGTCTTCGCCTGTTTGCTGGCATAACTCGGCAGGGCTACCAGTGGCAACAACCTTACCGTCGGCCATCACAATCACTTGGTCACACAGCGCGGCGACTTCTTGCATCACATGGCTTGAGAACAACACACAATGACCGGCTTCTTTAAGCTCGATTAGAATGTCACGCAGTAAGCGGGTACTCATCACATCCAAACCACGGGTTGGCTCATCCAAAATAATATTAGTTGGCTGGTGGACTATGGCCTGGGCTAATGCTGTTTTCATCCGCTGACCTTGGGAAAACCCTTTGCAGCGTCTATCGGCAATATCTTCTAGCTTAAGCTGTGCAATCACATTAGTGGTTGCTTGCTTAGCATCAGCTTTTGACATGCCGCTAAGTTGGGCAAAATAACTGATATATTCTCTAGGAGATAAACGCTCATAGAGGCCAAATGGATCAGGAAATAAGCCTAACTGGGCTTTGGCTTTAGTGGGCTCTTTGGCGACATCAATACCGTCGATTTCAGCATGACCTTCATCGGCAGCGAGTAAGCCAAATACTGTGCGCAGACAGGTGGTTTTACCTGCGCCATTGGGGCCAAGTAGGCCAGTAATATGGCCGTCATGGGCACTGAAACTTAAGTTGTCTAACGCTTGTACGTCACCAATTTTCTTCGAGAGATTAGATACGGTAATCATGATTATTCTTCCCCTGCTGGAATGGTTTCAACAGTATTGGCATTGAGGTAAAAGCTGCGGCGGGTGTCTTGTTCAAGGCATTCAGCATCGATATCGTCAATTGAACCTGACTTGACTAAATCGGCGATTAATTCATTACCACAGCTTTGATAAGCTACGCCGTGAGTTGCATACTGAGAGGTAAAATGTTTAGCATTGGTGAGCTTTTCGGTGGCCATATCGCCCCAACTTGGCGGTGTTGCTGGATCTAACTCACCTGATAATAAAAGCGTTGGAATATCACTTTCAATGGCGTCACTAAAGCTGTCATCTACCGCAGGAATTGCCCACACGTTACAGGTCGCTTCTAAGCCTTCGAGCATGGTTCTACTCATATAAGAGTTTTGCGCTTGCTGGCGTATATCATCGGTAATGCGGTGAATATCTTCACCACACACGACAGAAGCGTGCATGCCCATGGCGATACCTGTGCTATCAGCTGTCAGGGTGTAAATACCAAGTATTGGTTGGTAATTCCCTAATGCCGCTTGATGAATAGCATGAGGGATTAAAGCGCGAATATTGGGCATATATAACGCCATTCTGATAGCGCCATTATATTTACCGCGAGTGAGGGTAAAGCTGGCTATCTCATCGGTTTGTGGGTCGCGAGTTTGGGTAATAATAGGCGCTTTAGCTAGGGCTGAGTCTACTGTTTCAAACTCTTGCTTCAACTCAGGGAACTGCTGCTGACATTGGGCGTTTTGCTGGCAATCTTTAAATAATAAATCATAGCCACGGTCAATAGCGCTGCCAATGGCGATAACACTTTGCTGCATTGGCACAACGCCATCTAAGGTTACTGTGGCTATGGCTTGCGGGTATTCACGCATATAAAGCTGCGCCATGCGGGTACCGTAAGATACACCATAAAGGTGCAGTTTTTCATAACCTAAATGCTGACGCACGGCTTCAAAATCGGTTAGTGCAGTTAAGCTGCCATATTGGCTGACATCGGCATCAAGGTTATCAAGGCATTCTTGGGTGTCTTTGGTGATATCAATATCGTCATCATTAAAAGATAGCATCGACATATTGTCATCATCACAAGCCAGCAGGTTTGATTGGCCCGTGCCGCGCTGATCTATCAGTAATATATCCCTATCTTGGCGTACTTTGGCTAACATGCGATCAAAGCCCGCGGCATTTTCAATGGCCGATTGACCAGGGCCGCCTGCAATGGCGAGCATGGCTTGTTTTTTAAAGCTGGGCTTGATGGCTGGCAATACTGCGTAATGAACCGCAATTTGTTTGCCATCAGGTTTGGCTGGGTTTTCAGCAAGCTCAAGTGAGCCACATTGCATTTGCTCTGATAAACCATCGAGGTAGCAGCTAGATAAGATGTCGCTGTTACTTACTGCAATCTTGTTTTGACTAGCATCAGCCAAAGCGGCGCTACTAAGCCCCAAGCTACAGATGCTCATAGCAACGCTTAGACCAATACTGATGCTTAGCGCCGAAAGTAATAAAGACGAACGCTTTTTGCTGCCCACCTTTATTGGTTGGTTAACCATGTCTGACTCTCCTTGTGACATTAGTTGGTTGATGTTCATGACATCTTTCCTTTTTGCATTTCATGATGATTATGGATAAATCATGACTGCTTGCTTAAGTGCGACCGTCGTTAAGGAGGCTGGCAAAGGACCTCACAGTTAATCCGACGGCAAATTTTAGCTTTAATAAATGCTGAAAATCTCTAACTTGTAGCTTTAACTCGCACTGCGATAGCAGTCATGTTGTAAATTCTTAAATTGATTCTAAATAACATTGCTGTCAATTACTTAGAGTGTACTTATTTATAAGCTCACTATGAAGCTGTCAATTAAGGTTATTTGAGCATTATGACTTAATCACCTGTTAGCTACTGGCGGTGTGTTCACTAATTTATCGAACACGTGTCCAGTATTGTCTATGTACCTCAAGTGTATTTGTATTGCCAAATTTTAGCGCGAAACAGGGTTTAGCGGGTCCATTTTGTAAGCCTCAACAGCGCTTGTTAATGACTATAACGCGAATAATGAGGTTACTTTTTTGCTGGTAGTCGCTTTAAAGCCACAATATCGCAAGTTGTAAGGCTACATTGTCCGATGACAATTGTTAGATAAGTTGATCAATATAGTAAACCACAGCCAGTCGCTAATTATCATACTCATACAGCTTATATGGTTAGCGAGTGTCTTGTTGCAGTTACCAGAGCAGGGCGAGATTGAGGCAATATATTATTGCGGTGACATCGAGTTACTGGTGTTAATGGCTATTTTGCTGGTTATCAACAAAGACAAGTTATGGGAAAACCCTGTTACCCAAATGTAATAATCGCCCTAAAACTGTGAATTGCGCTTAATTTAGACTAAAAACGCTTATTATTCCTGATGGCTTGCAGTAGAATGCCCGCAAAAGCGGAACACTTGTAAGCTTAAAGGTGGTTAGTAATGTCTCTTGAAAAATTTCACTTAGTAAGACTGCTACAGCAGCAAAGCCAAGCATTAAAAGATAAAATCGCCCTCGAAGGATTTGAGATGGCCGCTCCATGGAATAAAGTTTCTTGGAGCCAGTTTGATACTATTACCAACAAAGTCGCACAACTGTTGATCGACTTTGGACTAAAAGCCCAGGACAAAGTTGTCATTGTGGCGCAAAACAGCCCCCAGTGGAGCTGTGCTGATATCGGCGCATTAAAAGCCCGTACTGTTGTCGTACCTGTATACCCAACAAGTACAATGGAACAAGCGGTGTTTATCGTTAACGATGCTCGCGCTAAAGTTATTTTTGCTGGTGATGAAAGCCAGTATGTCACCGCTCGTAAAATTCAAGCTCAATGCCCAAGTGTAGAGCACGTGATTGTATTCGACAGTCAAGTCGCATTAGTATCAGATGAGCATTTTCATTTTGATGACTTATTAATTTCTGAGACCTCGCCAGCAAGTGCAACCGAGCTAGAGTCTCGTTTATCACAAACCAGCCTTGATGATTTACTGACCCTTATTTATACCTCAGGCACCACAGGTGACCCAAAAGGTGTGATGCTGGATTACCGTAATATCGCTTCTATGGTTGAGCAGCATGATGCTGAAATCGCCTTTAAATCAGGTGATGTATCGTTAGCCTTTTTACCATTAAGCCATGTATTTGAGCGTGGTTGGACCTTCTACGTACTTTGCCGCGGCGGTCATAATGTATATCTAAATGACACCAACCGCGTTAAAGAAGCCATTGCTGCGGTTAGGCCTCATACTTTATGTGTGGTGCCACGCTTTTTAGAAAAAGTGTATAGCGCAGTTCATGACAAGGTGAATAGCGCCCCGGCAATCCGTCAAAAGCTGTTTAACTGGGCAATCGGTGTGGGTGCGCGTCAGTTTGAAGTAAGCCAAGGCCGTAAACGTGCCAGTTTCGCTTTATCTACACAGTGGAAATTGGCCAACAAATTAGTCTTTAGTAAATTGCAAAATGTACTGGGCGGACGCCTTAAATTTATGCCTGTGGGCGGCGCTGCATTAGATGTTAATGTCGGCGGTTTTTTCCATAGCATTGGCGTACCTATTTTATGTGGTTATGGCATGACAGAAACCTGCGCTACAGTAACCTGTAATACGTTAGATAACCGAGTATCGGGGTCAAACGGCAAGCCATTACATGCAATGGAAGTTAAAATTGGCGATAACAACGAAATTCTAATTCGCGGTGAGACGGTAATGCGTGGTTATTATAATCGCCCACAAGATACCGCAGAAGCTTTTGAAGAGGGTTGGTTAAAAACCGGTGATGCCGGCATGCTAGATGCTGAAGGTAACTTATATATTACCGATCGCATTAAAGAGTTAATGAAAACCTCAAACGGTAAGTATATTGCGCCGCAACGGGTTGAAGGTAAGGTCAGCTGTTGTCCGTTCATCGAGCAAGTGGCTATTGTCGCAGATGCGCGCAACTATGTTTCTGCTTTGATCGTACCTGCATTTGAGTCGTTAGATGCGTGGGCAAAACAGAAAGGTATTACTTACGAGTCGCCGCTGGAATTACTGCGTCACTCTCATGTGATTGAGCATTTTGAGCAAAGCTTAAAAGAGCTACAACATGAATTGGCTGGGTTTGAAAAAATTAAAAAATTCACCTTACTACCGGAAGCATTCTCGACTGAGTCAGGGTTAATCACCCCAACCATGAAGTTGCGTCGTAAGAATATTTATACTAAATATGACCGTGAAATTAATGCGATGTACGCTCGCTAGTACGGATTAAATCAGTACGGCAGTACGAATAAGTTACTGGTTTACATTTATTTCAAAAGGGAGCTGATAGCTCCCTTTTTTTGTGGCCATTATTTATAGGTGACTCAAACACGAAGGTCGCTTAAGCTATCGGCTGCCGAGTTTAAATCCGCTGGTTATAACAGCTTAAAAACAATAATAATAAAAGGACTTACCTGTGTCTGATACTCAATTTACCCTGAATCTTACGCCACGTTTTTGCGAAACCGATGCCTTAGGCCATATCAATAACACAGTGATCCCAGTGTGGTTTGAAGCGGCGCGTGAGCCGATTTTTGAGATTGTGAATCCCGGCCAAGATTTGTCGAAATGGAACATGATTATTGCTGGTTTTACGATAGCTTTTAACGCACCGACTTTTTATGGTGCTGAAGTAACGGTAAAAACCTATGTGAGCCGAGTGGGTAACAGCAGTTTTGAAATAGCTCAAAGCTGTTGGCAAAATGGTCGCCAAACAGCAGAGGCCAAAACCACTATGGTGCATTACGATTATCAAGCAGAAAAGAGTAAGCCGTTAACTGATGCAGTAAAAAGCCAACTAGCGCAACTAACTGGCCCTGCAGAGTAATCTAGCTTATAAGCTATTCGCCATGCTGCTCTAATGCTGCTAATAATTCAGCAGTCAGAGTGGCTTTTTGGCCAGTTTTAAAGTTAAACATCACCACTTTTGCGCTGCCTGTAGTGGTAATCGCTTGTTGGGCTTTACTAAAAACACGGTAATGCATCATAAAGCGGTCTTGTTTAATATCGCTGATAGTGATGCCAACCAGTAGCGAGTCAGGAAAGGTCACTGGGCGCTTAAATTTCGCTTGAGTTTCACTAAGCACTGGGCCCACCGAGGTTTTTTTCAATTCATCCATCATGTTTATTTGACTGAAAAAATCAATTCTTGCGGTTTCAAAATAGCGAAAATACACCGCATTATTGACGTGATTAAGAGCATCCATTTCTCCCCATGCCACAGGGATTTCAGTAATAATTGAGTTTTGCGCGATAAACTGTTCCATAACACCACTTCATTTAAACGTTTGTTTGAATTTTATGCAGCATATCAGTCGCTAACAAATTCAACAACCTCGGCTAATTCTTTGCTATCGATTTGCCAATATGCTTTGATGATTAATAATGATGTCATTGCTAGGGAACGCGCAGAACTTGAAATCCTTAAACTATGCTCGCTTGCAGCAGCTAATCAGCGAACCCATAAGTAGTTGGCGCGCCTTGCCAGGCGCTATTCTCACCTACTTTAAAACCGTTATCGGCAAGCTCACCGTGGCGCAAAAGCTATACTTTATTGCGTTTCTGCTGATGCTGGTTTTTGATGGTTTCACCTTAGTGGCTATCATTGCCATGATTGCGATGATGGTCGAGTTTTGGCCACTATTTACTAAAACCTGGCATAGTTTGGCCGGCAAAGCCTTTTTATTATTATTTTATGCGGTGATAGCTAACTTTTCACTAGTATGGGCTGGTACCGTGGTGAATGAAGTCACCGGTATTTCGGCTCAGCACTTAGCTTATACCCACAATTTAGTGGTGCTGCTGTATATGCCTGTGTGGTTTGTGGTGATCAGTGGCATCGCTTTAATGCTGCTTCAGTTTGCTATCCCACTATATTTTGTATTCCGACCATTTTTTAAATTGGTTGGTGTGAAAGCGATTAGCTTTACCAACAGCGAGCATTACCGTAAACGGACTATTTTGTTACGGGTGATCCTGGCTTATATCGTGCTGACCAATATCTTGCTGCTGGGAGATTTTGAACACAGTTTTGATAGCATTGACCCCAAGGCCAGAATGGCGAGCTTATTAAAAGAAGAAGCCAGTGTGCAGGGAAGAAATGTTGTTAAAGCGCCAGAGCCTACAACGCAAGAGCCAATTCCTGCAAAGCCAATCGCTGAAGAGAAAATCCCCCAAGAGCTTGAACAGCTGGTTAAAGATATGACGGGTAATTCTATCGCTGAAATTAACCAGGGTAATTTAGCGCCAGCGGATATTACTGCAGATTTAGCAGAGCCTACCTCTGAACAATCAACACCTGAACAAGTTGGCTTTGAAGAAGTTGAATTTGAAAAGACTAAGCAGCTGATTGAAGATATTACCGGAGAATCAACCGAAGATATTGAGGCCGCTGATTCATTTAATATTAACTTTAGCGATGAAAATACTGAGCGCCGTTATGACTTAGTGCGTGAAGCTTACCGAGTGTTGGTAAGAAGCATGGTAGCAGGCTTTGTGTATTATTTTGAAGCTGACCAATTTTCTCGTTGTGAGCACATTAAAGACAGTAAAGTGGTTGAGCTTAATGACTATGAAATTTTAGAGATTAGCGCTGATAAAGAGAAAGGTAAATACGGCTACACATTTACAGTTAAGCAGTGTATTTCTCCTGCGTTTCCAGCGTCTTATTATTCGGCCCAATAAGTGGTTTTGCAAATTTGAAGGCTGGTTTTAGATAGCTTATTTTGTAAGACGTAAGCCATAAAAAAACGACCATCAAGGTCGTTTTTTTATGGTCGTTAACCATGCTTAATCAATGGTTAACTCAGCAAAGCTTTTGATTTGTGCAAACTTAGCCGTTTTTTGGTTTTCAAAACGCACCATATGGCGGGTATGTAGACCTGCTGCTTCAGCGGCTTTTAGCTCTTCTACCACATCAGAGATAAACAATACCTGCTTAGGGCTCAAGCTGATGGTATTTAAGATATTGCAGTAAGCCTGCTTGTCTAATTTGTTACCGGTACGGGTATCAAAATGGCCACTAAATTTAGGGGTTAAATCACCCGCATCGCTGTGGCTAAATAATAGTTTTTGCGCTTCAGCAGAGCCTGACGAAAAGCTATAAAGACGAATATTGCTCGCTTCTAAGCCTGGCATGGCATCAATAAAATCTGGATAGATATGGCCTGTAAACTCGTTAGCGGCATAACCTTGCTTCCAAATTAACCCTTGTAAGGTTTTTAATGGCGTAGCTTTGCGGTCTTCATCAATCCATTGAGAGAGGATTTCAGTAACGCGTTCAATTGAAGCGTCTGCTTCTAATGCTAAGTCGCGTACATCACTGATACAGTATTCAACTAGCGGGTTATGTTGATTTTGCGCTAGAAAATCACCCATAGCCTTTTTTGAATAAGGAAATAGTACATCTTGAATAAAATCTAGATCAGTGGTGGTGCCCGCTGTATCTACGATAATCGCTCTAATACCCATAATGAATATGTACTCCAATCCTTAAGTTTGCCTGCTGAAGATCCTAAGCTTTATTGGGGCTATTGGCTAGTCCAAATAACAACTTGTGGCGCAGTAACGCACAAATCAGTCGGCAGTATTTATATTTTTGCTAGCTACGCAGATGAAAACAGCCAATATTCAACAATCTTACTGTAGAAAAGGTGAGAATGTTAACAACATTAGGTATGATGAATTCAGTTACTTAGCTAAAAACATCATCACCTTAAAAGGCTATTACTATGATCTCAAAATGGGCAAAACGATTTTTCCAAATGGCAGAACTGGTAGGCTCTTGGAGTAAAGATCCCTCTACCCAAGTGGGCGCGGTGATCACCAAGCATAACCGTATAGTGTCTGTTGGCTTTAATGGTTATCCCCATGGTATTTCTGACAGTGCAGAAACCGATGACCGTGATATGAAGCTACTTAAAACCCTGCATGCGGAAGAAAATGCCATTTTATTTGCTAAGCGAGATTTAGATGGTTGTGATATTTGGGTGACCCATTTTCCTTGCCCTAACTGTGCTGCCAAGATTATCCAAACCGGGATAACCGGGGTGTTCTGCCCTGAGCAAAGCACAGACTTTTTGTCTCGCTGGGGCGACAAGATTAAAATTAGCCAAGATATGTTTTTACAAGCTGGGGTTAAAGTGAACTGGTTACCGATAAACGAACTTAGCGACGATTAACCTTACTGTAACTAATACGCTGAAGAAGTCGCCTTATTGGCGACTTTTTTTGTGGTTGATTTTCGGGTTATAGCTTGCGTCATTTTATTTCACTGCTGTACTCATTCACCCCCTAGCTAAGTTTTTCACAACTTACTAATACTTAAAAAGTATAAAAATCAGTATTGTTATTACTCGCTCAATTAGATTTTATTCAATTATGTTTTTATCAATTAGATTTATCTCATGAATATGATCAAGGTCAAATTAATGTCTACCTATTTTAAGTAACATCTTTAACAAGGCATTAAAGATTTGGTTTGTCTTGATTGATAAAAAGAACTAAAGAAAAATTGATGAGGTAGTAATGATGAACAAAAAAATAGCGATGACAGTAGCCTTAGTGGCAATGTGCATGATTGGCGGCAGTTTTGCAGCTGATGGCGGCAACCCTAAAAAGGGTAAACATCTGTATAAAAAACAATGTAAAGCTTGCCATAGTGTCGGCACCGAAGGCCCTGAGTTAACCCCAATGGCAAAAACCATGAGCCAGTGGGACAGATTTTTCAAGCGCGATCAACATAAGGCTAAGCCTGAAGTATTCAAAGCCCTATCAGAAAAAGATCTGAAAGATATTCAGCAGTTTTTATATGACCACGCAGCGGACTCTGATCAGCCACAAACCTGCGGCTAGCGGAAATCGTGCGTCCTGATGGCGGCTTAGACTTAATGCAAAAGTCAGAATAAGCCAGCAACACCATCAGTTAATCCAGATAAAAAGCAGAAAAATTGAGTTTATCGCTCAGGGATTTCTGCAGCCAAAATTTAGCCTAAACCTATGTATTTGGATGGTTTAGGCAAAATAAAAGGAAGCCAAATTATGCGTACCTTAATATCAATACTCGTTGCCAATGCATTAGCGTTTAGTGGTGCGGCCATGGCCGCAGCACCGTCATCAGCCAATGATGATGCTCAAAAAATGGCAGAGCTAAAACAGCAATTAACCGAAATAACCGAAGAGCTTGACGATCTTAATTCACGGGTGGATAAAACTGAGCGCCATAGCGCCTTAGATAGATTAACTATCACAGGTGACTTTAGAACCAAAGTGCATTCATTGCACTATCAAGATGTGACTTGGAATCCTGCCATTAATGTTAATTTTTCAGATTTTGGCGCCAAAGCCATGTCAGGAGCATTTGGCGACCCTACTAGCGCTGACTCACCACTTGGGCAAATGATGGCGACCAATCCTGCTTTAGCTCAAGCATTTCAAAGTGGCCAATTACAAGGTGTTATGCCCTATGTACTCGCGCCTAAAACAGTTCAAGACATCGACAATGACTTACTTTATACCACTCGTTTACGCTTAAATATGAAAGCTAAAGTGTGGGATAACGTCAGCTTTGCGGGTCGTTTATCTATGTATAAAAACTGGGGCGATTCAACTGGCACACAAGTGTTTGATTCATGGCGCTCATTCACCATGGATGGCACCAGTAGTGGCAATACCAGTGGTGATTGGCTCAGAGTGGAAAGAGCCTATTTTGACTGGCGTAATATAGGTGGCAGTCAAACTTACCTGTCAATTGGTCGTCGTCCATCAACTTACGGCCCACCAAGTCATTACCGTGAAAACGAAATGCGTGGCGGTACCCCATCTGGTCATTTAGTTAACTTTAACTTTGACGGCGCCACTTTAGGTTACAAACTCGGTGAAATTACTGGTATTGATGGCCAAGTGGTGCGCTTTTGCTATGGCCAAGGTTTTGAGTCTCAGTGGGGGAATGGCGAAATGTTTGGCGATATCGTCACCAAAGATACCCATTTAGGCGGCTTTAATATTGATGCCATTAACGATGGTAACCACTTCTTACAGTTCACCTTATTTGGCGCCAAAGATGTTAATGATGGCTTCAAAGGCACCATGGCATTTCCAACTCAGTTGGCAGGTATATTTGCGCCAACCATGTATCAAGATATGCAAAAGTTCGACAACTTTAACTTTGTCACCCGCGTACAACCCAGTGGCGTGATTGGTGATATGTACTTAGGTGGTTTGGGTTATGCCTATGAAAGTGATGAAGACTTTAAAGCCTTTGCTTCATTAGGCTGGACTCGCGCTGAGCCAAATGGCAACAGCGGTATGTTTGGTGGCATGTTATCTGATGCCGTTTTTGAAGCGCAGCTTAACAGCACTGGTACAGAAATCATTATGATGCCAACGGTTGCTGATGATGCCTCAACAAAAGACGGCTATGGTATTTATGTTGGTTTCCAAATGCCTGCACCAATGGGTAAATTTGGCCTTGAATATAACTATGGCTCTGAATTCTGGACGCCGTTCACCCAAGCTCAAGATGACCCAATTGGCAGCAAATTAGCGACTCGTGGCCATGTTGCTGAAGCCTATTACATCTTTGATATCAATCCTAAAATGTTTATCAAGGTCGCAGGGCTGTATTACGACTATGAATATACCGGTAGTGGCACTCCTGTGGGCGCACCGCAAAAAATTGATGATGTGATTGCAGGCTCTGCCTATTCCATGTTGCCTGTTGTTGATACTGCTTATGATGTAAATGCATCATTAACAGTTAATTTCTAAACATGGTGCCCCTGCGTGGCAGGGGCTAGGAGTGCTATATGAAAACCATGAAATTAGTAGTCGCATTAGCCTTTTGCAGTCAGATGGCCTATGCAGAATTTGATCATAAAGAAGTGATTGAGGGGCCGTTTACCCAAGGCTCTGACGTCACTGAGCAATGTATTGAATGCCATGAAGACCATGCGAAAGAGTTTATGAAATCTTCCCATTGGACTTGGGAGTTAGAGCAAGAATTACCAGGCCGCACTGTGAAGCGCGGTAAAAAAAATAGTATCAATAATTTTTGTGTCTCCATTAGTGGTAACGAGCCGCGCTGCACCAGTTGTCATGCGGGTTATGGCTGGAAAGACAACAGCTTTGACTTTACTGATATGACTAAAGTGGATTGTTTAGTGTGCCATGACACCACAGGAACTTATATCAAAGAGCCTGCAGGCGCGGGTGAAGCGATGGCGAAAGTGAATCTTGAGCGGGTAGCACAAAATGTCGGCCAACCGGTTCGAGATAACTGCGGTACTTGCCATTTTTATGGTGGCGGTGGTGACGCGGTGAAGCATGGGGATTTAGACTCTTCCATGTCATATCCTGAAAAAGATACCGATGTGCATATGGACACTGACGGCAATGACTTCCAATGCCAAACCTGTCATACCACTGCAAGTCATCAAATCTCTGGCAATGCCATGGGCGTGTCACCGGGGGGAGAAAACCCCATTGGTTGTGAAAACTGCCATGACAGTGCGCCCCATGACAATAAAAAGCTTAATACTCATACTGCTGCGGTCGCCTGTCAAACCTGTCACATCCCATTTTTTGCTCGTAATGAGCCAACAAAAATGCGCTGGGACTGGTCAACAGCAGGGCAAGAGTTAACTGAAACCAAAGACAAAAACGGCAAAAAAACCTTTATGAATAAGAAAGGGAGTTTTGAATGGCAAAAAATGGTGCCGCCGCAATATGCTTGGTTTAACGGTAAAGCTGATGCCTATATGGCGGGTGATAAAATTGATCCAGCTCAGGTGATAAAACTCACTTATCCTTTGGGTGATATCAATGACAGCAAAGCCAAAATCTACCCGTTTAAAGTCCATACTGGTAAACAGATATTCGACAGCAAATTGAATATTTTAATTACCCCTAAAGTGTTTGGTAAAAATGGCTATTGGGACAAGTTCGATTGGGACTTAGCATCAAAACTTGGCATGGAAGCTAATACCACCATGAAAGACAAAGGCCTCAGTTATAGCGGTGAACATGGCTTTGTGGAAACTGAAATGTGGTGGCGTATCAATCACATGGTTTCACCTAAAGAGCAAGCCCTACAATGTAGCGATTGCCATAACAAAGGTCAGCGCCTTGATTGGCAAGCATTAGGTTATGACGGCGACCCAATGAAGAATAAAAAGGGCAAACGTCACCCAACTGATTAAGGTTATTGGTTTAATCAAAATCGTTTAAATTTGAACCTTGTTTACAGTGATTAAAAAGTGCTTAGCCCGAAAAGGTTAAGCACTTTTTTGTTGTTACGCTTGAGTCAAAGGAAATACTCGCGGCGGGTCGAGATTGAGCTGACTCAATAGTCGCAAGTTAAAGCAAGGCTTTATTGATGCACTAACACGCCGTTTTTAACCACATCCTTACAAGGATTCACCCCATAAGAGTAGGCCAGTTGCGCTGGAGTGCTGATATCCCATAAGCAGAAATCAGCTGTCATGCCGGCGGCTAAACTGCCGACATTGGCTTCAATACCTAAAGCTTTGGCGGCATTAATGGTCACGCCTTTTAAGGCTTCCTCTGGAGTCAGCTTAAATAAGGTGCAGACCATGTTGAGCATTAATAAGGTTGAGCAAATCGGCGATGAGCCCGGATTAAAATCACTGGCGACCACCATAGGTACATTATGTTTGCGTAACAGATCTATTGGCGGCATTTGGGTTTCACGTAAAAAGTAATACGCGCCGGGTAACAAGGTTGCGCAGGTACCATGTTCACTGAGCGCGATAACCCCTGCTTCATCAAGGTATTCAATATGATCGACTGATTTAGCCCCCATTCTTGCCGCCATAGCGGAGCCGCCTAAGTTAGATAACTGCTCAGCGTGGAGTTTGATATCTAAACCGGCCTGTTTGGCGGCGGTTAATACTCGCTCGGTTTGCTCAAGGTTAAAGGCAATGTTTTCACAAAAAACATCCACTGCATCGGCAAGGTTTTGCTCGATAACCGCAGGCAGCATGTCGTTAATCACCATATCAATATAGGCATCACTTCGTGCGGTGCTGTTTGCAGTGTCTTTATATTCCTCAGGTATCGCATGAGCGCCTAAGAAAGTGGTTTTAACATCAACATGATGATTACGGCCAAGTTCGCGGGCCACTTTAAGGATTTTGACTTCGGTTTGGGTATCCAAACCATAGCCTGATTTAATCTCGACCGTGGTGACGCCTTCTTTGGCTAAGGCGTTTAATCTTTGTCTGCCAAGTTCAAATAGCTCGGCTTCGTCAGCTTCACGACACGCTTTTACGGTTGAAATAATCCCACCGCCAGCGCGGGCGATATCTTCATAGCTGGCGCCTTTGAGGCGCATTTCAAATTCGTTAGCGCGATTGCCAGCAAAAATTAAATGGGTGTGGGCATCAATCAGCCCTGGGGTGATCCAGCCGCCTTTGCCGCGATAGATGGGCATTTTAAATACATCAAATTCAGGCATTTCTTTACGCGGGCCCATCCAAGCAATTTTACCGTCTTTTACTGCAATGGCGGCATCGGTTATTGCGCCATAAGCGACTGAACTGCTTGGATCCATTGTTGCAATATTGACATCAATCCACACATGATCCCACGACATAACCGCTCCTGAAAATACTCATTTTTTAGACTTTATCACAAAACAGTACTTGTTTTAACTTGTATATACAAGGTAAGGTTGTTGGTAGATTTTTAATCACATCAAGGGCTGGGCGAAATCCGTGTTGGCTAAATTTGCACAAATAAAGCAATCCATTCTGGCTCGTATCGAAGCGGGTGAGTGGCAAGAAAATGATCAAGTGCCATCAGAAAATCAACTTGCTGAGTTGTTTTCTTGTAGTCGCATGACAGCAAGAAGAGCATTGACTGAGCTGGTGGAGGCTGGGGTGTTAGAGCGCACTCAAGGTATTGGTACTTTTGTGGCGGGGATTAAATCGCAGTCATCATTATTGGCCATTCGAAACATTGCCGATGAAATTAAAGACCGTGGTCATGGCTACAGTGTTAAGCAGCTTAAGTTAACCCAAATTGCTGCCACAAGACCCGTTGCGGTGGCCTTAGGATTAGAAATTGGCGACCTTGTGTATTACTCGGTATTGCTGCACTGCGAGCAAGATGCGCCATTACAGGTCGAAGAGCGCTTTGTGAATCCAGAATTAGTGCCTGACTACTTACTGCAAGACTTTACCCAATTAACCCCCCATGAATATTTATCCAAGGTGGCGCCTTTAACCGAAGCCCGTCATCGCATCGAAGCCATTATTGCCAGCGAGCAAATGCAGCAATTATTAAATATTGAGCCAACAGAGCCTTGCTTACAAATTTTGCGTCGCACTTGGTCACGCAAAGGCGTGGTGAGCTTTGCGCGCTTGGTTCACCCCGGCAGTAAATTTAGTTTAGGGGGCCATTTAACCTTTAACAGTTAACTGCTTCTAAACAGAACATCATTAAAAAAACCTAAAAATATTAGACATCAAGCTGACAATGTTAGTTGAAGAGGAAAATATGGATAACACCATTAGTAAAAGACACGACCCTAGCCGCCGCATTATTGCCCCTCATGGCAGTCAATTGAGTTGTAAAAGCTGGATGACAGAAGCGCCAATGCGGATGTTAATGAACAATCTGCATCCTGATGTAGCCGAACGCCCTGAAGATTTAGTGGTTTATGGCGGTATTGGCCGCGCGGCGCGTGATTGGCAGTGTTACGACAAAATAATTGAAGTACTGCAACGTCTAGAAGATGACGAAACCTTGATGGTGCAGTCAGGTAAACCTGTGGGGGTATTCAAAACCCACACTAATGCGCCGCGGGTGATTATTGCTAACTCCAACCTAGTGCCACATTGGGCTAACTGGGAACACTTTAACGAGCTGGATAAAAAAGGTTTGGCTATGTACGGCCAAATGACCGCCGGTTCGTGGATTTATATTGGCTCCCAAGGCATTGTTCAGGGCACTTATGAAACCTTTGTCGCCATGGCCAAGCAGCACTTTGGTGGCTCATCTGCGGGTAAGTGGATTTTAACTGGTGGCCTTGGCGGCATGGGCGGCGCGCAGCCTTTAGCGGGCACTATGGCGGGTTATTCAGTATTAACCTGTGAAGTAGATGAAACCCGTATTGATTTTCGTCTGCGGACTCAATATGTCGATAAGAAAGCCACTAATCTTGATCAAGCATTAGCCATGATTGATGAGGCTAATGCCTCTGGTAAGCCGGTATCCGTTGGTTTGCTGGGTAATGCTGCTGATATTTTTGCTGAGTTAGTTGAGCGTGGTATTACCCCTGATGTGGTGACCGATCAGACTTCTGCCCATGATCCACTCAATGGTTATTTACCCCAAGGTTGGACATTAGAGCAAGCTGTCGAAATGCGTAAAACTGACGAAGCGGCAGTGGTTAAAGCGGCTAAGCAGTCAATGGCGGTGCAAGTTAGAGCCATGCTGGCGCTGCAAGCGGCAGGTGCGGCCACAACAGATTATGGTAATAACATTCGTCAAATGGCCTTCGAAGAAGGGGTTGAAAACGCCTTTGATTTCCCAGGTTTTGTGCCAGCTTATGTGCGTCCTCTTTTCTGTGAAGGTATTGGTCCGTTTCGCTGGGTGGCATTATCGGGCGACCCTGAAGATATCTATAAGACTGATGCCAAGGTCAAAGAGCTTATTCCTGATAACCCTCACTTGCACAACTGGTTAGATATGGCGCGCGAGCGGATTGCCTTTCAAGGTTTACCGTCACGAATTTGTTGGGTGGG
Source organism: Shewanella sp. 4_MG-2023 (assembly GCF_030548015.1). Lineage (NCBI taxonomy): Bacteria > Pseudomonadati > Pseudomonadota > Gammaproteobacteria > Alteromonadales > Shewanellaceae > Shewanella > Shewanella sp. 4_MG-2023. The sequence continues at coordinate 78,136 of NZ_JAUORL010000013.1, read as the reverse complement.
ACTAAAAGACCGCGCCCGTTTAGCATTAGCGTTTAACGAGATGGTTAAAACGGGCGAGCTATCAGCGCCGATTGTCATTGGCCGTGATCATTTAGATTCAGGCTCAGTTGCCAGTCCTAATCGTGAGACCGAATCCATGCTCGATGGCTCAGATGCGGTTTCTGATTGGCCATTAATGAATGCCTTACTTAATACGGCTAGCGGCGCAACTTGGGTGTCATTGCACCATGGCGGCGGTGTGGGAATGGGCTTTAGTCAGCACTCTGGGGTGGTGATTGTAGCCGATGGTAGTGATGATGCAGCAGTGCGTTTAGGCCGAGTATTATGGAATGACCCAGCCACAGGCGTGATGCGCCATGCGGATGCTGGATATGAACTTGCGCAACAATGCGCCCAAGAGCAAGGCCTAGATTTGCCAATGCAAGGAGCTAAATAATGACTGCAACACCTTATAAACTGCTGCTAAAACCTGGCACACTGACGTTAGCGCAATTACGCCGTATTGGCCGTGGTGCAGTTCATCTAACCTTGGCAGAAGAAGCGATTCCTGAAATTAATACCAGTGCCGCGATAGTGCAACAAGTATTAGATGAAGGCCGAACTGTATATGGCATTAATACTGGCTTTGGCTTATTAGCTAACACCAAAATTGCCCCTGAGGATTTGCAGTTATTGCAGCGCTCAATCGTGTTATCACACGCTGCGGGCACAGGCCAATACATGCAAGATGCCACAGTGCGTTTAATGATGGTGCTAAAAATTAACTCATTAAGCCGCGGCTTTTCAGGTATTCGCTTAGAAGTGATTAACTTTCTTATTCAGTTGGTTAATGCCGGTGTTTATCCCTGTATTCCAGAAAAAGGCTCAGTGGGCGCATCGGGTGATTTAGCCCCGCTATCGCACATGTGTTTACCTATGCTGGCAGAAGGTGAAATGAGCTACCAAGGTCAAATCATTACAGCAGCAGAAGGGCTTGAAATTGCAGGGCTTAAACCAATAGAACTGGCTGCAAAAGAAGGTTTAGCACTGCTTAATGGCACCCAAGCGTCAACCGCTCTAGCCCTTGAAGGTTTATTCCATGCTGAAGATTTATTTGCTGCAAGTTCAGTTATTGGCGCCATGAGTGTTGAAGCGGCTATGGGCAGTCGTAGCCCGTTTGATGCCCGTATTCACGCGGCTCGTGGCCAACAAGGTCAAATTGATTCAGCGGCTATCTTCCGTCACTTGCTAGCTGATGAGTCTGAGATCAGCCAAAGCCATGTTGATTGTGAAAAAGTGCAAGATCCATATTCTTTGCGCTGTCAGCCACAGGTGTTGGGGGCATGTTTAACCCAAATTCGCCATGCTGGTGAAGTGTTAGGGGTTGAAGCTAATGGTGTGACCGATAACCCACTGGTATTTCAAGACACCGGCGATATTATCTCAGGTGGTAACTTCCATGCTGAACCTGTTGCTATGGCAGCAGATAATTTGGCTATTGCTATTGCTGAGTTAGGCTCAATTGCCGAGCGCCGCATAGCACTGCTCATTGACTCTAGCTTATCGAAATTACCGCCATTTTTAGTGAAAAATGGTGGGGTGAACTCAGGCTTTATGATTGCACAGGTGACGGCGGCGGCATTGGCATCTGAAAACAAAACCTTTGCGCATCCAGCTTCTGTGGATAGTTTACCGACCTCAGCGAATCAGGAAGATCATGTCTCGATGGCAACTTTTGCAGCTCGTCGGTTGCGTGATATGTCTGAAAATACCCGTGGGGTGTTAGCGATTGAGCTATTAGCTGCAGCGCAAGGGTTAGATTTTCGCACTCCATTACAACCCAGTGATGCGGTAGTGAAAGCCAAAGCCGAGCTGCGTGAAGTGGTTGCGTATTACGATAAAGACCGCTTTTTTGCGCCGGATATCGAAGCGGCGACAGATTTACTCTATAGCGCCAGCTTCAATACTTACTTACCTGCGGGTATGTTAGTGAGCTTTTAGGGGGTAGCGAGTTAGCAGCTTGAAACAAAAGGCTTGAACAAAAAGACTCAAAACAAAAAAAGGACCTGCGGGTCCTTTTTCTATTATGACGATTTTGATAATGCTTACATGGTAAAACCAATGGAGATTATTGCCGCTTCGGCACTGGTGTCGTAACCCGCGCCGATGACAAAGCTATCAAACACTGTGTAGCGTACCCCAACTTCAGCGCCCCAGTCTTTATCACGGTTAGATTCCCAGCGCGGCTTGCCGTTAACTTCGCGGGTAGAAATATTGTTGGTGTAGTTTTGTTCGTTTATAAAAACCGTGGCGCCGCCATAGAGATTAAAATTTTCAGTTAGGCTATAGCTTAACCCAAAGCGCCACATGTATTCTTCGGCATAAGCTTCAGCCGGCTCTGGTACATCAAGGTCGTATTTATCACCCCAAGCATAACCAATATAATAGCCCCAGTCGGCGTAATCAGGGTCAAAATGTTTCATGGCAAGGGTGATACCAAACATATCGCCGCGGCTATCGATAAAATCCACTAACAAGGCAGTCGAAGGCTTAAACTTTTGTTCATCCGTTTCTGCGCGGGCGTTACTGCTAACCGAGAGAATGCTCAGTGTTAGGATGACTGCTAGCCAAGTGTGTTTCATAGGAACCTCAATTCGTTTTAATGTTCCAATGGTAAGTGAAGGGAGCTCTAGGTCAATTAATGTGCTCAACTTTGCAACCAATATCATTAGTTTACTTTGGTATGCTGTCGCCTTGTTTGAATGCGGTGGTGATTTGATGGCGAACTTGTTATCAAATTGAAAGCGGGTTAATTAATCGATAAATATGCTATTTTGGATCGTTCTCAATAAGTCTTTGTTCTCTATAATGGCTTTGGATGTTGTAAACCTAGTCTTTCAATCAGTATAAATGTGTAAGGAATTAATGCGTGGATAACGAGTTACGTGATGATATTGCCAGTTGGTTGCTTGATATTGGGGTGAATAGTCAGCCCTCTGACAGTGTAGCAACATCAATATTACTGATGGTGAGCTTTATTGTGGCAACTATCGCTTATTACATTACCAAAAAGGTATTTGTAAAAGCGGTTAATGCGATGATCCGTAAATCGACCGTGACTTGGGATGATATTTTCATGCGCTATGGCGTATTGGAAAAATTGTCCTTGTTAGTGCCAATCATGACCTTGGACTTACTGATCCCGATTATTTTAACCCATCAACAGTTGCTGGGCTCAGTCATTGACCGTGGCCTAAGCGTGCTGGTGGTCATTTTTGTTATTCGGGCGATTTACGCCTGTTTAGATGCGGTAAATGAAATTGCTGATGTCAGGCTGATTAGTCGCCGCTTACCGGTTAAAAGCTTCGTACAACTATTTAAACTATTTTTATTCTTTGTTGGTTTTATTATTGGCATATCAGTGATTGCAGATGAGTCGCCAATTTACTTTTTAAGTGGTTTAGGTGTTGCCACCGGTTTAGTGATGTTGGTGTTTAGGGACACCATTTTAGGCTTTGTTGCTGGGATTCAATTAGCTGCTAACCGTATGGTGAGTAAAGGCGATTGGATTCAAATGGACAAATATGGCGCTGATGGTGCTGTAGATGAGGTATCACTCAATACCGTAAAAGTACGTAACTGGGACAATACCATCACCATGATCCCAGCTTATGCGCTGGTATCAGACGCCTTTAAAAACTGGCGCGGTATGTCAGAAAAGGGCGGCCGCCGAATTAAGCGTTCAATTAATCTTGATGTTAATAGTATCCACTTTCTGACAGAAGACGATATTACTCGGTTGTCGAAAGTGAATTACCTTAAAGATTACTTCCCTAAAGTATGCTCAGAAATTTCCCATGCCAATGAGCAGGTTAGTGATATTGATATGCCGGTTAATGGCAGACGCTTAACCAATGTGGGGACGTTTAGAGCTTATTTAGATGCCTATTTACGTCAAAATAATAAGCTACACAAAGACATGACTCTGATGGTGCGCCAACTTGCGCCAACGCCAGAAGGTCTGCCTATCGAGTTATATGTGTTTACCAATGACGTCCGCTGGGCCTTTTATGAAGGCATTCAAGCAGATATCTTTGATCACGTCTTTGCCATCTTACCTGAATTTGGTTTACGTGCTTTTCAAAGCCCTACTGGGGATGATATTCGTAGCATCAAGCCACACTAGCTTTTTGGCTGCTCATCCGAGGGAATATAGTGCGGGATAACCTTAGGGTGGCGACCGTTAATATTACGGAAAAAATCTAAAATACGATTCATGTCAGTGGCAACATCGCCACTGGGATGCAGCGGTTGATTAATCACAATAGACTTGGTTTTAAAATCTAATCCCACGGTGATTATCGGCACCTTGGCTTTAGTGGCAATATGATAAAAGCCGGTTTTCCAGCGAGTAACCGCGCTTCTGGTTCCTTCGGGGGCCAGCGCCAACTTATATTGGTTATCGTCATTAAATAGCTGCACCACAGCATCGACCATATTGTTGTTTTTGCGTCGATCCACAGGGCTGCCGCCTAAGGCTTTAAAAAACCAACCCCAAGGGGGAATAAACAGCTGATGTTTGCCTAAAAAGTGAATTTTTACCCCTATAGCAAAGCGGGCGATAATACCGACAATAAAGTCCCAATTACTGGTATGTGGGCCAACCACCATAATGAATTGTCCATCAGCGGCGACCTGGCCGTCTAATTTCCAGCCATTAATGGCCAATAGCCATAAACAAAATTTACTAAACATGCGCTATTTTCCAGTTTATTTCACTCTGATACGCTAGAATCTAACCATAACAGAATGAATTTATATATTAATTTCACAGAATCTCATGTTACAGATATCGCTTATCTCAACATGTTTTATAAGCCAAACCGCAGTTGGGATAAACACGACACAGCATGCTTACTGGGTTATTAATCTAATGCAAAAGTACTAAATCATTGTTATTACTGTGGCACTCGTGTTGGGTAATTTCAACCTTGGTACAAATTAAGGAGAGTGTGTGAAGCACCCGATAATTATTTTATTCGCCGTTATTTTTGGTGGTTTTACTACTATGTTAGCGGCAGAAGATAAACCAACAGCGACTCAAACCGCCTCAGATGTTGCACTCAAACAAGCTGAATTAAAAATCGTGCCATTAAAACCTGCTTCAACTGCCAAGGTCGAAGTTGGCGTGATTGAACCCGTTGCCGATTTAAAGGTAGAGCCAAGCCCTTCAGATAGCTCACCTAAAACCACGAATACAGCAGATATTGCAGCAGAGCAGCTAGTTAGTGCCTTTACCGACACCTTAACTTCAGCGCCGGCTGAGGCTGAGACTGAGCCTGATGCCGTCAGCGCAGTTGTCTCACTTGAACAACAATCCGTGTCACTAGACGAAGTTAATACCAATAGTGCTATACCTACAGATAGAATTAGAGCAGTGATTTCACAGCAAGAACAAGCCTGGAATAGCGGCGATATTGATGCCTACATGCAAGGCTATTGGCAAAGTGACAATTTACGTTTTGTGTCTAATGGTAAGTTTAGCTACGGTTGGGATGTAATTCTTGCTAGCTATAAAAAAAGTTATCCTGATTCAGCGCGCATGGGCAAACTGTCGTTCAATGTGAAAGAGATTAAAATGCTCAGCAACTACGCCGCATTGGTTGTGGGTCGTTGGCAATTAGAACGTACAAAAGACAAACCTAATGGTGTGTTCACCCTACTGATAGAGCGTATTGATGATAAGTGGGTGATAACCCATGATCATTCATCTGATTAATTGCTTGGCTGCGAATAGATTAATTCGGACTTAGGGTGTTATAACAAAATGCTGTTGCCCTAAGTTTCGAGCTTTGCCGTCATAACGCACTTCATAAAAGTCGATGTTGCCGTTTTTATCTCGCATTACCACACTGGTTGAACGGGTGCCATATTCTGGATGGCGAATAAAAATCGACGACAACAGCCTTTCCCACTCAATTTCAATGCCAGTACTAGGTAGGCTGCGATCTTCAGCTTGAGATTCATCACGCATAAATGCCAACATTTGTTCAATATTGGGCTGCTTTTCAGCTAATAGATGCTGCTCTAACGCCTGTAATCCCTTGGCCATTTTCGGCCAGACGTCATCTATAGCGCCATTACTCACAGCATGAAAACCTTTAGTTAATGGCGTGTTCTCAGCAGTGACGCTATTAAAACAGTAAAGTTGCTGCTGTTGCTGATAAACAAGATTAAACGGACTGTAATTAGCGCTGTGTTGGCGTAGCCAATCAAGGCTGACATCTTGGCGAAGATCGAGAGCGTTAACCACCAGTTCGCCGCGACTTCTTAGGCCATCGGCTTGTTGATTGCGAATATTGGTAAGGCCTGCAAAGTGACCTTGTTGATTCACTCCAAGCCAAGTGCCGCCAGCTTGTAGGTCTTTGCCTGCTAATATCGACTGAGATTGAGGTAAATTGCTGTTAGCAACTGTTTGCCAAAAATGGGCTGGATCGGTGGCGCGATGATGAAACTCATCACGATTAGCGCACACAATCAGTGGCCATTGGGGATGCATGTCTACCGCGATAAATAAAATACACATAGGCTTGGTTAAGTCGGCTCAGTTATTCGGTCGATGATAAAACATCATAGCCTGAATAACATGAACCTGACAGTAACCCTCGCTTAATGCGGCGGCTTAATTAGTGGTGATGTTTATGCTCTGTTGGCGCAGCCGCAGATTTATCTGAGGTATTAGCACCATGGGAGTGATTGTGGTTATGATCATGGTTATGACCGCTAAACTTAATCATTAAGCGACTTAAGAACTTACGTGGTCCTAAGCGCAGTAAGCTAGCACTAAAGATTAATCCCACCACAACTAATCCCGCAATATTAACGTTATTTGGCAAGGTGAGTAACTGGTGCCAATCAACCAGATACTGGTGTGCGAATAACAACGCGACGGCTAATACAGCTGACAATGACAAGCGCATGCTCCAGCTCATTAGCTTTAACTGGCTAAGGCTAAGCACAGGCGCTGCAATAAGTGCAAATGCCACTGCGACATTGCTCCAGCCGCTATAGGCTAATGATAATGCCAGTACTGCCGCGCCTAAATTACAAAAACGCATCGGTAGAAAGACGACTAACAAGATTAATACTTGCAGCGCTGGATGCTCTAAATGCACCGAGGGGTGACCAATGAGATTCGCTAAAATTAAGCTAAGGGCAATCCAGGGCGCGCTGCGATCCACTAAATGTGCAAACCCAAAGCGCCAAGCCGATTGCGGTAAATTCTCGTGGGGATCGGTAAGTTCAACTTTACCCAAGCTGAGTAACGTGCCAATCGCCAACAATGAAATAGCTTGATATATGGCAAACCAAGGCCCCAATAATAGCAAGGTGATCAGCAAGGCTTCAGGGCCCGCTAGACGCTGTAACCAGCGACTGGAGAGGCTACTGTTTTGCGGGGTTAACCCAGCTTTGAAGCGCGCAGTGGCAATTAAGTAACTGGCAATTAATATTGGCGAGATGGTCAGTAACCAAGACATAAACTGATCCGAGCCATGGCTGTGATGGGCGTGTGCGTGGGCATGGCCACCACTGTCCATTAACAATAATACAGTTAGTAATGCGACCCCCAATAAACTGCCAATGCCTGCTTGGTATTGATAGCGACCTTGATGATCTTCTTCGTGTTGTCCGTGGGGCTGATGTAGCACCACATGCAAAATTGATCCGGTAACAAAGGCTTGTAAATAAACGGTATTATCTAAGCTGAGGCTATCGAGTAGTTGCTCGCCAGCAAAGTAACCCAAGCCTGTGAGTACCATCATCGCAGCTAATACCGCACTGGCCCAGCGGGTACCAACCTGGGGTTTTAATAGCCACCAAATTGCCACACCAACGGGTAAGCGATGCATAATCACTCCCAGCGCTAATAAGCTAGAGTTACCCTCTTGTTGGGCTAAAACCATGGCGCCACCATCGGTAATGGTGTGCAGCAATAGTCCGCCAATCCCTAAAGTTAGGGTCACGTTATGGGTAATATCTGAGTAGCGGTGGAAAAGCCGTTCACTGGCTGTGGGACCCCATAAGCCAAGCACCACGAACAGCAAAGTGATAAAACCACCATGTTCAAGGAGTTCAGGCAAAATATGGATAAGCACCAACCCGCCTAATGAGACGAAGATAAATCCATCTAAGCCTTTTTGTAGCCCACTCCCTGATGAGAAGTAGCGATAAAAAAGCGGTCCGAATAAAAGTGCAATACAACTAGCAGCTAGATAGAGCATGGGATCCAAAGAATCAATGAAACGAAAAAAACACCGCAGTATATCGCAGTCTTTCAATTAACTTAATACTTGCTTTGCTTGATTATCACTCATGATGACAATTTACACGGTAAAGATAGCCTTCAGCGTTGCAAGATAGAGCGAAAGTCACGGTTATTTCTGCCAAATGACTGTATTAAGTATACAATAGTAGTTCATTGTTAATAATTAATAGAACTAATGTAATGGACATCTTTTCTGCTGCAGTCATGCTTTTCCTGATTATGGACCCTTTGGGCAACTTGCCTATTTTTGCTTCAATTTTGCGGCATATTGAACCCAAAAAACGCCGCCGAGTGCTTATTCGTGAATTATTGTTTGCGCTGGCAATCATGTTGCTGTTCTTGTTTGCCGGCGAGGTGATCCTTAATTTTCTTAGCCTGCGTCAAGAGTCAGTGAGTATTGCAGGCGGGATTATTTTGTTCTTAATTGCCATTAGGATGATTTTCCCACAACCGGGCGGCGTGGTAGGTTTAGCCGCCGGTGAAGAGCCATTTATTGTTCCTATGGCTATACCGTTAATGGCTGGGCCATCAGTGTTAGCTGCATTAATATTATTGGCGCACAGTGACAGTAGCAGAATGATGGATTGGACTATTGCCTTAGTGGCGGCTTGGGGTGTGAGCGCAGTTATCTTACTATTCTATAAAGTCTTTACTCGCATATTAGGCGAAAAAGGCTTAACCGCAGTCGAGCGTCTAATGGGTATGGTGCTGGTAATGATTTCGGTGCAAATGTTCTTAGACGGGGTGTCGAGCTATTTAAAAACTGCCGGCTAATCAGCTCATGTCAGGCATCGCTATAGTCAACAAGGCCGCTTAATGCGGCCTTTTGGTTTTCTACGCAATATTCTCTACCTTTCAGTTTATCTTCGATTATTTTTTACTTCTTTAGTTGTATAAAAATCGCTCTAAAAAGTTGTGTAAAGCCGTTTTAGCAACTTTACTTAATATTACTCTTTGATTCATCTTCGTTGTTTGGGCGTTCATTATGCGCATTGTATTCGCTATCTTTTTTAGCTGGGTTATTTGGGGCTGTAGCCATAGTAATAGCGCCGAAAACGGCTCTAATCAGACCCAATTAACGCATCAAAATAATACCATTCAATGTGGGGCAATACCTCCTCCTTTAGATATGTCCGGCGTTAAACAGAATTTAATCAAAAGTGGTGAAATAACGACAGATATGAGTGAACAACAGCAACAAGAGATTGTTCGTCGTTATATCGCCAAGCGTAACAATGCATTTAAAAAGTGCAATCAAAGGAAGTAAAGGAGGCATAGGATGCCTATTCAATGGAGTAAAATCTTTACTGGTGCTATGACCATATTGGCAATGACTCTTTTTTCGTTAAACGCCATGGCAGCGCCGAGTCAATACGCTTCTCCTGCAGATGCTGGGGTAATGAATCAGCAACAGATCCAATACTGGTTGATTAAGCGCGGTGAGCTGGCAATTGATGCCAGCGAGGCAGCAAAGCAAGCTGCGGTAGAGAAGTTCACTCGCAAAGCAAGTCATAATTATCTGCCTGCTGAGGTCAAAATACTAAAGCAAATAGCTGCCAAGAATCGATCCCAACGAATAAAAGTCTCACCAGTATCAGCTCCGGCATTGGCTGACACGGATGTCACCAAAACCGTGAATGTGCTGGCGGTATTGGTCGACTTTCCTGATTTACCCTATAACGCCAATCGTTTAACCAAGTCTGATACGTCAATGTTTTATGACGATTATTCCGTACAACATTATCAAGATTTGCTTTTTTCTCGATCTGGATTTTCTGGACCTAACCGTGAGGTGCTTCAAACGGCTTATCAATATTTTGCTCAAGCCTCTGGTGAGAGTTTTTTCTTTCGTGGTCAGGTTAAAGGCTGGGTAACCGCCAGTAACAATGCTGCTTACTATGGCGCCAATAATTCGGTTTTCAGTGATAATGATATTGCAGTACCTGAATTGGTTATGGAAGCCGTTACTCAGGCCGTTAAAGGGATGAGCGCGACAGAATTAGCTGAATTCGATAGTGAAGATCCATTTGATTTTAATAACAACGGCAATGAAAATGAGCCTGATGGCATCATAGACCACATTGTCATATTTCATTCCAGTATTGGTGAAGAGGCGGGCGGCGGCGTGTTAGGCACCGATGCTATTTGGTCGCATCGCTTTTTTGTTGGTGCCAATAGCCAAGGACAAGCTCTTCCTGGCACGTCAATGAAAGTTTATGGCTATACCATTCAGCCTATCGACTCAGGTACCGGGGTCGTTACCCATGAGTTTGGTCATGATTTAGGCCTGCCTGATGAATACGACACTAATCTGGGGGATGGCGCGCCAGTGGGTTACTGGTCGTTAATGGCAAGTGGTACTTGGGTGGGTCAAGCGCAAGCGGGTAATCCTTATATTGCTGGCAGTAAGCCTGCGGGCTTAAGTCCTTATGCCCGTTCATATCTGCAACAACGTTACCAAGGCAAGTGGGTCAATGAGCAAGCCATCGACTTGGCCGATATTACTGCTGAAGGTTTGACTGCTGAGGTTTTTGCAGCAGTTAATGCTGATGCTGTGAATCAATTGTCCATCGCATTACCCAATCCCCCCTTCGCCTTTAAGTCACCTTTAGTTGGCGACTATCAATACCATTCAGGTAAAGGCCATCAACTTACCAATAGTCTGAGTTTCGAGGTAGATTTACCCGCTGACGCACAGATTGAGCTTGTTATGCAGGCACATTGGAGCATAGAAACAGATTATGACTATATGCAATTGTTGATTGATGGCGTAGCCATTGTCGGCAACCATACCAGTGCCAGTAACCCTCTGTTCAACAATGTAGAGCACTATATTTCTGGGGTATCGAGCGATATAGCTGGCGCTTCAGGAACAGATGCTTGGGTTGAACTGGTTTATGACTTGAGCGATTTTTCAGGGCAAAGTGTGCAAGTTGAAATGAGCTATGTAACGGATCAAGCTGTAGGTGACTACGGTATTGTTATTGACCAAATTGAAATTAATCAGCAAGGCGTCAACATTTACCAAGACGGGGCCGAAGAGCAAGGCAAAGTTGATTTAGTGGGTTTTTCAAGGATCGATGATACCTTACCCGGTTTGCCGCAACGCTATATTGTGCAACTGAGAAACCATCAAGGTATTGATGCGGGCTTGCAAAGTGTCGGCTACGAGCCCGGTATTTTATTATGGCTCGAAAATAACAACTATGAAGATAACAATGTCGCCGAGCATGAAGGTTATGGCTTTATTGGGGTTATTGATGCTGACCAGAGTCTAATAACTGGCGGGTCTTCAAGTGTGCAGGTACGTGATGCCAGCTTTAGCTTATATCCTCAGTCAAGCTACGCTAACGATAGCGCTCTAAGTAACTTTAGTTTATTTGATGATAATGCTGATTACTCAGCGCCCCTGCAACCGCAATCAGGCATGGTGTTACCTGAACTGGGCTTAATTATGGAGGTGCAGGCGCAATCGTCAGACAGCTCAAGGGCAATAGTCGAATTTAAACTAAATGGTGTAGTTACTTCAGAGTTTATGGGCGAAAACCAGACAATTGCTGGCGACGATGGATCTCAAAGCAGTAGTGGCGGTAGTTTAGCTGGGGTGTATTTGTTGCTACTGAGCTTACTTCTTGTAAGGCTCTCGACTAAAACATAAGGCCATAAGCTTTATGGTTACTTTACAAATAGCCATGATGTTGCCAACGTATGGTAAACCGCATGGCTTTGTTGGACTAACTTTAACAAGATTGCTTTAGTGTTAAGGCGTTAATTTGCTTAACCGCATAAGGAAGGAAAATTTCGCTAACAATAATGTCTTGGTTGGCTAAGTTAAAGTAACGGCGACGCCCCCAAAGTGAAGAGGTGACAGGTTGGGACAGGCGGGTTGCCAGTTGGGCTAGCTTAGTGCAGCTTTCAAATTCAGCGACCTCTATTTTGCCCGGGACAATATCAGCACTGGTAAACAGTAGTTCACCCAATGGGCGCTTACCTAAGGCTTTAAAGTTGTGTTGATCATTGGCTAGGTTCTCAGGGATTAAGGTGCGTGCAAACACCCAAGGCTCGCCATCAAGGCACAGCAGTACTTCTCTTACCCAAACCTGCTTTTGCTGCGGGCATTCCCCTGCTAATGGTGTAGTAAGTTGTTCGCCAAGGACTTTAACTTCAAAATCGTGGCAACAGCCTTTAAGCTTTTGGGTTAAACTACCGGTAGCGAGTAACCATTCTTTTAGTGCCGATTGCGGCATAGAATTGATTGCATCAGGTGAAAACCACTGGATTGATTCACCATACGGGAAGCTAAGACTGGTCACGTTCATTCAATACTCGTTACAATATACTCAAACGAGTGCAGTTTATCATGACAGAGCAATGGCTGGATAGCCGCTGCTATTAGGCAGATTTAAATAATGGAGTTTGATTAACTATGGCAAAGTACCTATTCGCAGTGTTAGTTGCACTGTTTTTTTTCCCCAATGCGCATAGCGCAGATGACAAAGCCACTGGGAACTTTGCTTACTATGGTTTCGAACCTGACATTGTCACTAACTATATCTCTAACCGCAAAAAACTCGGTTTTGTAAAAATCAGTGTTGAGTTAATGGTTAAAGATCCTAAACAATTGCAGCAGATAGAGCACCATGATCCGTTACTGCGAGCCGCCATCGTTGAAGTGCTAGGAAATCAGCCTGAAGACAAGGTTAAGTCCTTGACCGGAAGAGAGGATATTCGTCGTGCGTGCTTTGAAACGGTTAATCGACTGCTAGAAGCTGAAACGGGTGAACAGTCCGTGGTTAATTTACTGTTTACTAAATACCTATATGATTAATGAACATTTGCATGAAAAACAGTAAAGCTGGCAACAAAACGAACAAGCAAACATCTGAGCCGACTAAGGTGGCAAGCAAAGGCGTCGCTCATACTCAAGTGAAAACACTACACCCGCGAAATAAGCATAATCAAGGTTATGATTTCGAAGGATTAATAAAAAAGTGTCCCAAATTGTCCCACTTTGTCAGACCAAACCCCTACGGTAATCTTTCAATCGACTTCTCAGATCCTGAAGCGGTCAAAAGCCTCAACGCAGCAATTTTATTGACTGATTATCACATTGAGCAGTGGGATATTCCGGCAGGGTTCTTGTGCCCGCCAGTACCAGGTCGAGTAGATTATTTGCATTACATTGCTGATTTACTGGCTGTTAATGGTAAAGCGCCTAAAGGAAATAAGATCCGTGCATTGGATATTGGCACCGGTGCTAATGGTATTTATCCATTATTAGGGGTTAAAAGCTATGGTTGGCAGTTTGTCGCCAGCGATATTGACCCAGTTTCAATTGCAAATGTCGCTGAAATTATTAGCCATAACCCTGATTTAGCATCGAAAATTGACCTGCGCCAACAGACTAATCCTCAAGCTATTTTTAGCGGAATTATCGGGGATAATGAGCGCTTTGATATTACTCTGTGCAACCCGCCATTTCATCGCTCATTAGCCGAAGCGAGTCAAGGCAGCGCCAAGAAAAATGCCAATTTAGCCGCCAACAGAGCTAAAAAGCACAGCCAAAAGCCAGCCGTTAGCTCAAGTAGTGCCGCACTTAATTTTGGTGGGCAAAAAGCTGAGTTATGGTGTGAAGGTGGTGAGCAGCAGTTTTTAACGAATATGATTAAAGAAAGTCAGCAGTTTGGGCAACAATGTTTGTGGTTTAGCTCATTAGTGTCCAAGTCAGAAAACCTAAAGCCCTGTTATCAATTATTAAAACAGTTACATGCCGATAGTGTGCAGACCATTGACATGAAGCAAGGCAATAAAATTACCCGGGTTTTAGCTTGGAGTTATTTGCCCGAAGCGGCAAGAAAGCAGTGGGCTAAATTTAGGCATAATGCTATTTAGCATAGGGTTACATGATGAGTGATAACAAGGTGGTCATCACCTTGTTATCAATTGTTTGCGTTAATAGGTAACGCTAAACTTTCATCGCATCAAATTCAATATTTTCTGCGCCGTGGTAAACCAAGAAGTGACGCCCCTTGGCTCTGGCAATAATAGTGATCCCCAACTTTTGAGCTAGTTCTAACCCCATCTGAGTGACACCACTGCGTGATAACAATACTGGTATACCCATCTTGGCAATTTTTATCACCATTTCAGAGGTTAAACGGCCAGTGGTATAGAAAATCTTATCGTGCCCATTTTCACCTTCAAGCCACATGTCGCCCGCGAGGGTATCAACTGCGTTATGGCGGCCAACATCCTCAATGAAAGCTAAAATTTGGTCGTCTTTACAAATGCCGCAACCATGGACGGCACCGGCATTTTTGTAGGTTTCATTATAAGCACTAATGTTTTTTAGCAGGTTATATAAGGTTGATTGTTGTAATTGGGGCGTTGGCAGCTTTATATCATCGAGCCCTTGCATGAAACCACCGTAAACAGTACCTTGACCGCAACCTGAAGTGACGGTTTTTTCAGATAATTGTTTATCTAAATCAGCTGTTTGCTCTTTAGTCAAAATGGCTGCAGAGTCAACATCCCAATCGACGATAATTGATTCAAGTAAGCTGGCATCGTTAATAAAGCCCTGATTTTTCAAGTAACCCAAAGCTAATGACTCAGGTTTTGCGCCCAAGGTCATTAAGGTCACTATGGGTTGCCAGTTCAAATATACCGTTAATGGTCTTTCACAGGCCACGAATTTATCAACACTCTCTCCTTGCTCATTAATTGCTTTAACTGCAATTGTAAGGGGAACTTCAGCATTGGTTTTGACCAGTTTTAGCGATTTATTAGCATTTGATTGGGTCATTGAAAGTGTGGCCTCTGAAATAGTTAACTAGCTCGGTAGTGAGGATGGTAATGAAAACTAATTAACTATCAGCATAGCAACTTTTATTCCCGAGGCGGCAATGTAGTTTGTAAATGCGTGATCTAACTCTGATGTTAATCAGCAGCGACTAATTAACGTAGCCTTATGTCCTAGTATAATTAGCAATATAGACAAATTGTCCTACTCTTAGTGGTAATTAGGAGATCTGGATCTAGCTTTTTGTTCTTATTTATCTGGCACTATTTTTGCAGTGTACTGATTAGTTAAGAGAAATAAAGTGGTTTTTAGCTTCTAAAAATAATCAAGAGCAACTTTTAAGTCGTTGTTAATATATATTTTATTTATTTCTTGTGGATTTATGTTTTAAGGGCAAGGCTTGTATGCAACACACTGAAAATGTTTGGCCTATGTATGTTTCGCTTAGAAAAGTCGAAAAAATGATGGGGCGTTGGCCCTCAATCACTTGGGAAGTGGAACAAATGGTTCCTGCGACTCATGAGGCACCTGAAGGGGCCAAATTAATATTGTTTCAACTTTATAAAGATGAACGTGGCAGTTACCGGATAAATTTAGACATGGATAACACCATGTTATATATCGTTTGTGATGAGTTATCGGATGGCACTTGGGTTCCTGCTGCTATCTCTGCAGACCAAAATATTGCCGCAGCCTGTTTGGAGTCTGAAACCCCAGTGCTGAATATCCCAATGCCAGAAGCACTGGCATGTTGGGTTGAAGCTTTCATCACCCGTCATGGCGAAGTTGAAATATCAGCTAAACGCCGTAAGCATGTGAACCGCCGAAAGGATACTGGCCCTAGCACAGATCACCTTCGGAGACATTAATGAGCAATAATTCGAAAGGTTTTTTCTCTCGTTGGACTGAGCGTCGTGAGCAAGTTGAAGCTGAAGCTGCTCGTGAGACTGAACTGCAGCAAAAGAGTGTGGCGGCAGAGGAAGAAAGCCTTGCTGACTCTTCCACTGAGGATGCCATACAAGAAGCGCCTCAGCCTGAGAAGATCCTTGAAGCTGAAGATTTACCGGATCCCGAAAAAATTGAAGTTGGAGGCAGTTTTGCTTCGTTTATGGGGGCGAATGTATCACCTCAAGCGAAATCAGCAGCGTTAAAAGCACTGTGGAAACAACCCCAATACAATGAAATCGACGGCTTACTCGAGTACGCCCTTGATTACAGTAATCAACCTAAATTGTCTGCCGAAGTTTCGGCTGAATTAGCCAAAAAAGTCTTCCGTAACGTCGTAAAAGACAAAGAAGAAACGGAAGAGCAAGAGTTACTTGCTCGTGAGGATGATGACACAGTTGTTGATACAACTGATGCCTCACCAGTATTAAATGATAAGAGCGAAATCGTGTCTGCCACTGACTTAGATACCAACCAAGACCAGAGTGATGTTCTGGGAATGGTTGATGAAGAAGCTATAACGGCTTCAAGTAGCGCTAAGGCTTAGTGTGTAGTTAAAAATTTTAGTCCACTATTTAGCGTATAAGGTGTTTTGTTTATCATTTTAAGCTGATGTATTTAAATAAATGTTTAAATACAAAATGGATTTGCAGCCCTGATAAATCACCTAAGCGTTAAAAAACTGTTCAGGAACGCAATGTGAGCAATAGTCAAACCCCGCTAGAACTAAAACAAGTTCGCCAGCAGGTATTAGCACAGACTCAAGTGATCCAAAACTTGATCCCGCCAACAGTCAGTTATACGACTGAAGGCAATGTGTTAGTCATCGGCCCAGAAGATTTGGCCCGATTAGCTGCGGATAAACTGTCAACCATGGCCAATACGGTTATTTTGGCAAATGAAGCCATTACCAGCCAAGATGAAGCTCATCTTGAAGCGGTAATGAACGCTGCAGTAAATAGCGAAAGCTATTACAACAAACTTATTTCTGTTAAAGGCTTTTTAGGTCAGTTTCAGGTAACCGTTGAGAATGAAGGCGCGGGTGAAAACCAAGCGGCGACTGAGTTAAGTCTTGTTGCTATTCGTAAGCCGCATTTTGATATGGTTTTAGACCTGAGCATGTCGCCATGTCTTAACCTTGAAATGCTACCACCAGGTTATTTCTATGTCGGTCAAGATGCAGATAAATTAGCTGATGCGCTGGAGCAAATTCCAGATTTAGTTGGTGAATTTGATAAGCCACGTTATGTGAAGGTGAACAGTGATATCTGTGCTCATAACCGTAATGGCGTCAATGGCTGTAATCGCTGTTTAAACTTCTGCCCTGCTGATGCAATTAGTAGCATCGAACAAAAAATCGAAATTGATCCTTACCTTTGTCATGGTGCGGGTAGTTGTACTAATGCTTGTCCTACAGGGGCTATCGCATTTGATTTACCAACGCCACAAGCACTTCATAGCTATATTCAAAAACTGGTTAGTCGTTACCTTGAGCAAGCACAAGCTGCCCCTGTCATCTTATTCCATGACGGTGCCGTTGGTGCAGAGCACATTACCGCTGATCTAGTGGGTGACATCATTCCAGTTGAGCTGGAAGAAATCACGGTTGCTAGCATTGATCATTGGATGTCAGCATTAGCATGGGGCGCACGTCAGGTATTAATTTTAAATACCGATGCGACTGCACCCACGTTAACGCAAATGTTAAATGGTGAACTGATATTAGCTAATAGCATTCTAGATGAAATGGGTCAGCCACAGCGCATTAGCTTGATAGACACCCAAGCATTAGCAGCCTTAGATGATAAGTTAGCCATAAGCCTAGATTGGCCATTAATCGTACCTGCTGCGTTCACGCCAAGTACCAAGCGCGAAACATTATACGCTGCAATTGATCATTTAAATGAACAAGCAGCAGCGACTGATAGTGCCATTGCAATGAGCAATGTGCCTTACGGTGTAGTTAACGTCGAAGTTGATAAATGTACCTTGTGTATGTCTTGTGTAGCAACCTGCCCAACACAAGCATTAACCGATGGTGGTGAATCACCGTCACTGCATTTTGTAGAGCAAGACTGTGTGCAATGTGGTTTATGTGAAACCTCTTGTCCTGAAAACGTGATTAGCTTAACGCCGCAAATCAATTTGGACCAAGCAGCACGTCAGCAGCGTCAAACGTTAAAAGAAGAGGCTCCGTTCGAGTGTATTCGTTGCGGAACCGCTTTTGCTACACAATCGATGGTTCATAGAATGATCGATATGATTGGTGGACATTCTGCATTTAACGCCAATATTGAGCGCCTAAAAATGTGTGGTGATTGCCGCGTAAAAGATATGTTTGAAGACATTCTTGAAGACCCAGAGAAGCAACTTCGATAAGAGATCCAATATGACCGAATTAGTTAGAGAAATTTCAGAAAACGATCAGCTACGGGCAGATATTTACCAATTATTAGCTGCATTACTACGTCGCCATCCGAGTGAAGAACTGCTGTCATTTTTAGCTGACATCGAAATAGAAACAGAAGCTGAAGATGATAACGACATGAGCACGGCTTGGCTGGCGCTAAAGGCAGCTGCGACCCAGTACACACAAGAGCAACTTGAAGAAGAATACTTCAATATTTTCTTCGGTGTTGGCCGTGGTGAAGTATTGCCATACGGCAGCTGGTTTATGACAGGCTCGTTAATGGATAAGCCATTAGCACTGTTACGCCAAGATTTAATGCAATTAGGTTTTGCTCGCGAAGAAGACGTTAAAGAGCCAGAAGATCATGTTGCAGCATTATGTGAAGTGATGGGTACCTTGATTTTAGAGGCGCCAGGTTATCGTCAATTAGCATTTTATCAGCGCCATATTGGCAGCTGGATTGCGCGCTTTTGTGACACCTTAGAGAAAACACCGAGTGCAGCGTTTTATGTGCCTGTGGCGCAGCTAGCAAAAGCATTTTTCATCATTGAAGCCAATGAGTTTGAGCAACTAAGCTTAGATATTCCAGTTAATTGCCCAGGTTCTGAAGCCGAAAAAACTGCTGCTGATGAAGCAGACAAGATTGAACCATCAACCAATGAACTTGCCTCTTAGGTAATTTTTAGGCTGTTGGTGCAAAGATTTATGCCACAGAGTTTGACTCTGTGGCATAGACTGAAAAGGAAGGCAACTTCCATAAAAACAGAGAGTAATTTTACTCTTATAACACGCGTTAAATTAAGGAGAGACTATGAAGAAGCAAGCTTCCGACATGGGTCGTCGTCAAATGCTAAAAGCATTGGCTGTCGGCAGTGCCGCTGGCGCAGTTGCCACTGTTAGCGGACAAGCTCTTGCCGCCTCACCAGAAGCTACACCCGTTGTAGGTAAAAGTGATGGTTATAGAGAAACAGACCATGTACGTAGTTATTACGACACATTACGTAGTAGCAAGTAATTTAAGGAGAATATGTGATGCGATTAACCCGCAAAACAGAAGCAGTCAAAGTCGCAGATAAACCTGCACTTGGACTCAATCGTCGCCAATTTTTGAAGTCTGCAACCCTTGCTACAGGTGGTATTGCTGCCGCTTCAATGCTGGGCGCCGGAATGATGCGTAAAGCTGAAGCAAAAGATGTTGCTTACGATGCGCCGACTGAAGTGATACGTACTATTTGTTCTCACTGCTCAGTGGGCTGTGGTATTTATGCTGAAGTGCAAAATGGTGTATGGACAGGTCAAGAACCTGCATTTGATCACCCATTTAACGCTGGTGGCCATTGCGCCAAAGGTGCTGCACTGCGTGAACATGGTCATGGTGAAAAACGTCTTAAATACCCAATGAAGCTAGAAGGAGGCAAATGGAAGAAACTTTCTTGGGAACAAGCCATTGAAGAAGTGGGTCAAAAAGCCCTCGATATTCGTCAAGAATCTGGTCCTGATTCAGTATTTTTCATGGGTAGTGCGAAGTTTTCAAACGAACAAGCTTATATGTACCGCAAATTGGCAGCAATGTGGGGCACCAACAATGTCGACCACTCTGCACGTATTTGTCACTCTACCACTGTAGCCGGTGTTGCAAACACTTGGGGCTACGGTGCGCAATCAAACTCTTTTAACGACATGCGTAGCTCGAAAGCGATGATGTTTATCGGTTCGAACCCTTGTGAAGCTCATCCGGTTTCAATGCAACACATCCTTGAAGGTAAAGAGCGCGGCGCGAAAATTATCGTAGTCGACCCGCGTTTCACTCGAACTGCAGCTAAGTCTGACGAGTTCGTGCATATTCGTCCTGGTACGGATATTCCTTACATTTATGGTTTGTTGTGGCACATTTTTGAAAATGGTTGGGAAGACCAAACATTCATCGACCAACGTGTATACGGTATGGAACGTATCCGTGAGGAAGTGAAAAAGTGGACCCCTGCCGAAGTTGAACATGTTGCTGGCGTGCCTGAAGCGCAGATGCATCGTGTCGCCAAGTTACTGGCTGAAACTAAGCCTGGTACTGTGGTTTGGTGTATGGGTGGGACTCAGCATCACATAGGTAATGCTAACACTCGTGCATACTGTATCCTCCAATTAGCCCTTGGTAATATGGGTGTTTCTGGTGGTGGAACTAACATCTTCCGTGGCCATGATAACGTTCAAGGTGCAACTGACTTTGGCTTATTGTTTGATACATTGCCAGGTTACTATGGCCTTAAAACAGGTTCATGGAAACATTGGTGTAATGTATGGGACTTGGATTACGAGTGGGTTAAAGCCCGTTTCGATCAAGAGCAACGTCTAGGTCAAGATCCAATGACTTCAACGGGTATTCCATGTTCTCGCTGGCATGATGGTGTCCTTGAAGACAAATCTAAGATTGCGCAGAAAGATAATATTCGTATGTCATTCTTCTGGGGGCAATCAGTCAATACTGAAACCCGTGGTCGTGAAGTGCGTGAAGCATTGAACAAAATGGATACAGTTGTTGTTGTGGACCCATTCCCAACGATGGCAGGTGTCATGCACGAACGAACTGACGGTGTGTATTTATTACCTGCTGCAACTCAGTTTGAAACATACGGTTCAGTCTCTGCTTCAAACCGTTCACTGCAGTGGCGCTCACAAGTTATCGAACCATTATTTGAGTCAAAAGCTGACCACATTATCATGTACAAGCTGGCGAAAAAATGGGGTATCGATGCTGAGTTCTGTAAGCATATTAAAGTTAATGGCGATGAGCCGTTGATTGAAGATATGACCCGTGAGTTCAACAAAGGTATGTGGACCATTGGTTACACTGGCCAGAGCCCTGAGCGTTTGAAAATGCACCAAGAAAACTGGGGCACATTCGATATGGAAAGCTTAGAAGCGCCAGGTGGTCCAGCTAAAGGTGAAACCTACGGTTTACCTTGGCCTTGTTGG
This sequence comes from Shewanella sp. 4_MG-2023, assembly GCF_030548015.1. Lineage (NCBI taxonomy): Bacteria > Pseudomonadati > Pseudomonadota > Gammaproteobacteria > Alteromonadales > Shewanellaceae > Shewanella > Shewanella sp. 4_MG-2023. Next base: position 56,704 of record NZ_JAUORL010000013.1, on the reverse strand, counting down.
GGCACGCCAGAAAACAAACATCCAGGTACGCAAATTCTTTACCGCACTGGACGTGAAGTTAAGTATGGTGGTGGTAACTTCCGTGCACGTTACGGTGTTGAGCATAACGGTAATAATATTCTTGCTGAAGGTTCTTATTCAAAAGGATCTGAAATCAAAGACGGTTACCCAGAGTTCACCGCTGACATGCTGAAACAGCTTGGCTGGTGGGATGACTTAACTGCTGAAGAGAAAGTTCACGCTGAAGGTAAAAACTGGAAAACAGATATTTCTGGTGGTATTCAACGTGTTGCTATCAATCACGGTTGTATCCCATACGGTAATGCCAAAGCACGTTGTATTGTGTGGAACTTCCCAGATGATATCCCGATTCATCGCGAGCCGTTATATACCCCTCGCCGCGACTTAGTGGCTAAGTACCCAACTTACGAAGATCGTATGGTTGCACGTCTTCCAACTCTGTATAAGTCTATTCAAGAAAAAGACTTTGCTAAAGACTTCCCATTAGCGGTAACTACGGGTCGCTTAGTTGAGTATGAAGGTGGTGGTGAAGAAACACGCTCAAATCCATGGCTTGCAGAATTGCAGCAAGAAATGTTTATTGAGATTAACCCTGCTGATGCAGCCGACCGCGGCTTACGTGATGGTGATGATGTATTCGTTCACAGTCCAGAAGGCGCTAAAATCACAGTTAAAGCAATGGTGACTCCACGAGTCATTGCTGGTGAATGTTTCATGCCATACCATTTCGCGGGTGTATTCGAAGGCAAGAGCCTAGAGAAAAATTACCCTGAAGGAACCGTACCTTACATTATTGGTGAAGCTGCCAATACCGTAATGACCTATGGTTATGATGTTGTGACTCAGATGCAAGAGACTAAGTCTAGCTTGTGTCAGATCAGCAAAGCCTAATTAACTTGATGAGGAGATAAGCCATTATGGCAGTCATGAAATTTTTGTGTGACACAAAACGCTGCATCGAGTGTAACGGTTGCGTCACAGCTTGTAAGAACGAAAACGATTCCGCTTTAGAGTGGGGTATTCAGCGTCGCCGCGTGGTTACTATCAATGATGGTGAACCCGGTGAAGCGTCAATTTCTGTTGCATGTATGCATTGTACCGATGCTCCTTGTATGGCCGTATGTCCGGCGGATTGTTTCTATCAAACCGACGATGGCATTGTGCTACACGATAAAGATACTTGTATCGGTTGTGGTTACTGTTTTTATGCATGTCCTTTTGGAGCGCCACAGTTCCCGAAAAAGACCGCATTTGGTAGCCGCGGTAAAATGGATAAATGTACTTTCTGTGCCGGTGGCCCAGAAGAAAACCATTCCGATGCCGAGCGTCAGAAGTACGGTGCAAACCGTATTGCTGAAGGTAAGTTACCTATGTGTGCTGAGCTTTGTTCAACTAAAGCCCTGCTTGCTGGTGATGCCGAAATCGTATCGAGTATCTATCGCGAACGTATGTCTAAGCGCGGTAATCCGAATACCATTTGGGGCTATGATCCTAAAACGGGTGATATGGTTTAGACAGTGCAAAGGTTACGGGCTTTGTCCGTAACCAAGCAAGGAGTGACAATGTTAAACAAACAGTTAAACAAATCACTGCGTAGCTTGTTTGCTCTGTTGGTTCTGGTGATGGGGTTAGGTTTTGCAACCACAACCTTAGCGGCAGATGAACAATCAAGTAAGCAGCAGGCAGGGAAGGAAAACCCGGCTGAATTATGGCGAGCAGTGAAAGCTGGCGACTCTGGCTTTACAACAGCTCAAGGTATTGAACCCGGCGTACTGATTAATGTTGCGGGCAATCAAGGTCGAATAATCAGAGATGACTATATTACTCCCGGAGTGGCGTTAGCTCTCGTAGGTGTATTTGCTGCATTTTTACTATTCTACTTTGTTAATGGCCCAGCAAAATTGGCGAAGGGGTATTCAGGCAAGATGGTTGAGCGATGGTCTAAAGCAGATATTTGGCTGCATTGGATTATGGCCGTTGCCTGTTTAACGTTAATGCTAACTGGTCTGGTGATCATACTAGGTAAAATTGTTATTCAGCCCTATGTCGGTGCGAGTATTTGGGCTGGAATTATAGCCTTTTGCAAGCTAGTGCATGATTGGGTTGGTCCAGTCTTTATCGTATCTTGGTTGCTATGTATTGTTAAATGGATGCCACTGCAAACCTTTAAGATGTATGACTTAAAATGGTTTTTAGTGGTTGGGGGTTACATCAACTTCGGTCCATTTAAAGGTAAGCATCCAGACAGTGGTTTTGCCAACGCCGGTGAAAAAATGTGGTTTTGGACCTTAGTGTTCTTTGGCCTCTTTATCAGCGTATCAGGCATCATGCTAGTGTTACCGGGATTAGATTTACCCCGTGAAGCTTCAATGGCCGCGCTACTTATTCACGGCATTAGTGCTGCGATTCTCATTGCATTTACCATTGTGCATATTTGGATGGCAACAGCATTGAGTGAAGGTGGTATGGAATCCATGGTTTCAGGCTATTGTGATGAAAATTGGGCAGTGCAGCATCACAATGTTTGGTTCGATGAAATCAAAGCTAACGGTTCGATAAAATATCAGAAGTGATAGTGAGTTAGCCTTTTGCTGATTTAGTCACTTAATTACTTTCAAAACACCTCAACTGAGTCTATCTTGTTGAGGTGTTTTTATATCTGCCTGTTGGCGGAACGGGTAGTTTTGTCAGTACCTATTTTATTGCTCGCAGCAGGCGAATAAATCGCTTAATTTAGGCTGCTATTCCAACAGTTATTTCAATAGTTATTTCAATAGTTATTTTGACCAATTTTAGTGGCTTATTGATTGCTGTTACTACTGAATTTTTACGGCCGCTTTTTGTGCGCTACCTATGCTCAAAAGTAACTTGCTTGTTAATGTTTACAGAGGCATTTGTGGTCAGCTAACTATTGGCTATTTTAATAACGAAAAGCACTGCAAGTACAGCTTTTAAGTACTAAAAGTTATATAGTGATTGTGGTGTTTATTTAGACAAAAACCGTATAAAAATCCTTTTGACTCAATCTACTTGTTAAGTAATTTAACATTGTAAGCACTGCTAAAATCCCACCCAAAAGTTTTGTTCTCACACGGCATGATTTGAAAACATGACCCAGTTAACGCTTTCTTTATTTATTGGTTATTTTAGGCCAATGAACAGGTGTTAGATCATATTATTTCAGCCTCTCTCTCTATATATTAGCGGCGTAAATTTGTGGACTAGATTCATTTATATGTGTTTTTACCTTTTTAGTTCATCCACTTAACCATTAATTAACAATGGTGTTTGGTAACTAAAAAGGCCTAAGAGGGCATCTGCATGATAAGCAGATGTGTATTAAACCCAGGAGTAAAGATGAAGAAGCAACAGCCTGATCTGAACCGCAGATCTTTGCTGAAAGCCATCACCGTAGGTAGCGCTGCTACTGCAGCAATTGCTGTTTCAGGTGTGAGTGTGGCAAAAGCAACCGAGAGTAACATTAGTATCAAAGGTTCTAATGGTTACAAAGAAACTGCGCATATTCGTAGCTACTACGATAGCTTACGCGGATAATTCAGGAGAAATAAGCGATGAAGTTAACTCGCAAGTCTACAGCAGCACCTAAAGCTGCTAGCAAGTCGCTCGGTATCAACCGTCGTCAATTTATGAAGAATGCAGGTATTGCTACTGGTGGTATCGCCGCTGCTTCATTAATGGGCACTGGCATGATGCGTCGAGCTGAAGCAAAAGAAATTGCTCATGATGCACCAACTGAAATCAAACGTACCGTATGTTCTGCATGTGCTGTTGGTTGTGGTTTATACGCTGAAGTACAAAATGGTGTTTGGACAGGTCAAGAGCCTGCATTCGATCACCCATTTAATGCTGGTGGACACTGTGCTAAAGGTGCTGCATTACGTGAACATGGTCACGGTGAGAAGCGTCTTAAATACCCAATGAAATTGGTTGATGGCAAGTGGAAGAAACTATCTTGGGAGCAAGCTTACAACGAAGTTGGCGACAAGATGCAAGATATCCGTGAAGAGTCAGGTCCTGATTCAGTTTACTTCATGGGTAGTGCTAAGTTCTCGAACGAAGGTTGTTACATGTACCGTAAATTTGCGGCTATGTGGGGCACGAACAACATCGATCACTCTGCACGTATTTGTCACTCTACCACTGTAGCTGGTGTTGCAAACACTTGGGGCTATGGTGCGCAAACTAACTCTTTCAATGATATCCAAAATGCAAATGCAATCTTCTTCATCGGTGCAAACCCGGCTGAAGCGCATCCAGTTGCAATGCAGCATATCTTATTAGCGAAAGAGAAAAACAACGCGAAAATCATCGTTGTTGATCCTCGTTTCTCACGTACTGCAGCGCACGCTGACCTACATTGTGGTCTACGTCCTGGTACTGATATTCCATTCATTTACGGTATGCTATGGCACATCTTTGAAAATGGTTGGGAAGACAAGACGTTCATCAAAGAACGTGTTTTCGAAATGGAATCAATTCGCGAAGAAGTGAAAAAATTCCCGCCTAAAGAAGTTGCTGATGTAACTGGCTGTAGCGAAGAAGAAGTTTACCAAGCTGCGAAAATGATGGCAGATAACCGTCCAGGTACTGTTGTTTGGTGTATGGGTGGTACTCAGCATCACGTGGGTAACGCAAACACTCGTGCTTACTGTATCCTTCAATTAGCCCTTGGTAACATGGGTGTATCTGGTGGCGGAACAAACATTTTCCGTGGTCACGATAACGTACAGGGTGCAACTGACTTAGGTTTGTTATTTGATAACTTACCAGGTTACTACGGTCTGACTTCTGGCGCTTGGGATCACTGGACGAACGTTTGGGATCTTGAAAAATCTTGGGTTAGTAATCGTTTCGACCAAGGTACTTACTTAGGTCGCGACCCAATGACCACTCCTGGTATTCCTTGTTCTCGCTGGCACGATGGTGTGTTAGAAGAGAAGGGTAAACTAGCGCAGAATGACAACATCCGTATGGCATTCTTCTGGGGTCAATCTGTTAACACTGAAACTCGTCAAAGCGAAGTGCGTGATGCATTAGATAAGATGGACACAGTTGTTGTTGTGGATCCATTCCCAACTATGGCGGGTGTTATGCATCGTCGTCAGAACGGTGTTTACTTGCTTCCAGCTGCGACTCAGTTCGAAACTGAAGGTTCAGTATCTAACTCTGGCCGTAGTCAGCAGTGGCGTGAAAAGGTTATCGAGCCTTTATTCGAATCAAAAACTGACCTTGAGATCATGTACCGTCTATCTCAAAAGCTTGGTTTTGCAGAGCAATACACTAAACGTATCGCTAAAGATGCCAATGACATCCTAGTTATTGAAGACATCACTCGCGAAATCAACCGCGGTATGTGGACTATTGGTATGACAGGTCAAAGCCCTGAGCGTATCAAAGAGCACACTCAAAACTGGGGCACGTTCAGCAACAAGACTCTTGAAGCTGCTGGCGGACCTGCTAAAGGCGAAACTTATGGTTTACCTTGGCCTTGTTGGGGTACGCCAGAGCAGAAGCATCCTGGTACTCAAATCCTGTATAACACAAGCAAACACGTTAAAGACGGTGGTGGTAACTTCCGTGCACGTTACGGTGTTGAATACAAAGGTGAGAACATTCTTGCTGATGGCAGCTTCTCTAAAGGCGCTGAAATCACTGATGGTTACCCAGAGTTCTCTGCACAAATGCTTAAGCAATTAGGTTGGTGGGACGAACTAACAGCTGAAGAAAAAGCATCAGCTGAAGGTAAAAACTGGAAAACTGATTTGCTAGGCGGCATCGTACGTGTTGCTATTAATCACGGTTGTATTCCATTCGGTAACGCTAAAGCGCGTTGTATCGTTTGGACTTTCCCAGATATCGTACCTATTCACCGTGAGCCGTTATACACATCTCGTCGTGATCTTGTGTCTAAGTACCCAACTTACGATGATATGCAAGTACATCGCTTACCAACTCTTTACAAGTCAATCCAAGAGAAAGACACGTCAGCTAAGTACCCATTAGTACTGACTTCTGGTCGTTTGGTTGAGTATGAAGGTGGTGGTGAAGAGTCTCGTTCTAACCCTTGGCTTGCAGAGCTTCAACAAGAAATGTTTGTTGAAATGAACCCTGCTGATGCCGCAGATCGTAGTCTACGTGACGGTGATACTGTGTGGTTAGAAGGTGCTGAAGGTGGCCGTATTAAGATTAAAGTTATGGTTACTCCACGCGTTAAACCAGGTGTTACTTGGATGCCTTACCACTTCGCGGGTGTTATGCATGGCGAAAGCTTAGCGCCTAACTATCCAGAAGGTACTGTTCCTTACGTAATAGGTGAGTCTTGTAACACTGCAATGACTTACGGTTATGACCCTGTGACACAAATGCAGGAAACTAAGGCATCGCTTTGTCAGGTAGAGAAAGCGTAACAGCAGTTTAAGCTAGGAGAATTGCCGAATGGCTACAATGAAATTTTTATGTGATACCAAGCGCTGCATCGAATGTAATGGTTGTGTCACAGCTTGTAAAAACGAAAACGACTCTGCTTTAGAGTGGGGAATTCAACGTCGTCGCGTAGTGACTATCAATGACGGTCAACCAGGTGAAGCGTCTATCTCAGTGGCATGTATGCACTGTAGTGATGCACCTTGTATGGCTGTTTGTCCTGCAAACTGTTTCTACAAAACTGAAGACGGTATCGTACTACACGATAAAGATACTTGTATCGGTTGTGGTTACTGTTTATATGCATGTCCATTTGGAGCGCCTCAGTTCCCTCAAGGCGGCGCTTTTGGTGCTCGCGGTAAGATGGACAAGTGTACTTTCTGTGCTGGTGGCCCAGAAGCTGATCACTCTAATGAAGAGCGTCAGAAATATGGTGCTAACCGTGTTGCAGAAGGCAAGCTTCCAATGTGTGCTGAGCTTTGTTCAACCAAAGCCCTACTTGCTGGTGATGCAGAAATCGTTTCTGCTATCTTCCGTGAGCGTGTGGCTTATCGCGGTTCTAACAAGGCTATTTGGGGTTAATCTCCAGCTGAGTTAGTAAGCATAGCTATGATGCCCAAGGTCACTTGGGCATCAAGCAGCATAGAGGAAGTATTATGAACAAGTGGTTCAAACAAATAGGCATCGCAGTCGCACTGGTATTCAGTGTGATCACATTTGCCCATGCAAGTGGTGAGCAACCGACAACATCTCAAGACAGCAATGTTCAAATTTGGACACAGCTTAAAGACGGTGTTGAAGGGCGTACTACTTCAACCAGCGAGTTCCATGCACAGCCTATCAATACTTATGATATGCGTGTATTTCAACTCCGTAGTGACTTACTAGCGCCTGCGTTAATGGCGTCGTTATTTGGCATGATCATCGTCTTCTTACTGTTTATCAAGATAAACGGTATTTCTAAGCTTCACGGTGGTTTCACCGGTAAGATGGTGTATCGCTGGTCTAAATTTGATGTATCAATTCATTGGTTAGGTGCGATCCCTTGCTTGTTATTGATTCTGACTGGTTTAGTACTATTGGCTGGCCGTTATTTCTTCCAACCGTATATTAGTGAAGGGATGTGGTCTAATTTAGTCTACGTTGCTAAAGAAGTTCACGATTATATGGCTATCCCATTCATGTTGGGTTGGGCGTTAATGGTAGGTCTTTGGGCTAAAAACCAAATGCCAAAAATGTACGATGTTAAATGGATGCTGGTTGTTGGTGGCTACATCAACTTCGGTCCATTTAAAGGCAAGCATCCAGATGCGGGCTTTGCTAATGCTGGTGAAAAACTGTGGTTTTGGGCATTCGCATTGTTTGGTTTATTCATCTCAGTATCAGGAATGTTATTACTGTTCCCGAACTTATTTGAACCAAGCCGTACCTTAAGCTTAATTGCGTTAGTTATTCACTCAGTGAGCGCTATCGTGATTTGTGCCTTCTCAATCGTGCATATCTTCATGGCAACTGCTATGTCAGAAGGTGGTATGGATTGTATGGTTTCAGGTTACTGTGATGAGCAGTGGGCGAAACAGCATCACAACCTTTGGTATGATGAAATTAAAGCGAATGGCGAGTTAAAATATAAAGACTAATAGGTCTGCAGTATTTTTAGCTAAAGCTTAAAAAGCACCTCCAATGACTTCGGTTTTGGAGGTGTTTTTATTTCGGCTTTAGGTTAACCGTGTTTTAACACAACTTTTTATGATTTTTAACAATGTGATACCTTGTATTAGCTATTGGTTATTTAATCACTCCTAATTTGTGATCGTGGCTGTAAAAATCGACAGATTTGGTTGTTTTTAACTGATAACTTCTAGATAGTTAACATCCTTGTAGCGTATATCGAAATTTTCTACTTGAGTAGCAACTCATTAGCGTTGTTTGCGAGTCCCTTTTTAACTAGGAATTGCCATGTCATCAATTATCCGTCCATCAGATACCATTATCCAATCACCTTATCAGGCCAATATCACCACGCCAGATTGGATGATCAGTGCGATGGAAAAAGTGATGCAATTTTACGTTGATCGTAATTTGCGTTTAGACACGGTTTCAGCGGAAATGATGCCAGCGCCAGTAGAAGGTAAAAAGTACATGCTGTATGCTCATGTACCTTTTTGTCATACCTTGTGTTCATACTGTACTTTCCATCGTTTCTTATTTAATGAAGATAAAGCTCGTCGCTATTTCGTGTCTTTACGCAAAGAAATGGATATGGTTAAAAACCTCGGTTACGACTTTGAATCTATGTATATCGGCGGTGGCACCACCACAGTATTAGAAGATGAATTAGCTCGCACTATTGAACACGCCAAAACCCTATTCCCGAACATTAAAGAGGTATCGTGTGAATCCGATCCTCAGCACTTAGACAGCCCTGGCTTTAAGCAGTTAGAAGGCTTAGTCGATCGTATGTCTATTGGTGTGCAAAGCTTTAATGATGACATTTTAGCGATGACAGACCGCATTGAGAAATTCGGTACCGGTCAGCAAACATTTGATAAAATTATGGCGGCAAAAGAGCTGTTCCCGATTATCAATGTTGATTTGATTTTTGGTTTCCGCGGTCAAACCGATGAAGTTATTCAGCATGATTTAGATATGGCGTCTAAGCTAGACCCTCGTCAAATCACCACTTATCCATTGATGATTACTCACCAAACACGTAAGAGTGTTAAGGGTAAATTAGCCGCTCCTCATGGTGATATGGCCCGTCAGTATCGTCAAATTCTTAATACCTTAAATGGTCAATATACTCAGCTATCAGGTTGGGCATTTGGTAAAGCGCAGAACGAAGGCTTTGATGAGTATGTTATTGATTATGATGAATACTTAGGCGTAGGTTCAGGTTCATTTAGTTTCTTAGATGACACCTTATACGTGAATACCTTCTCGCTTAAAAAATACCAAGAGCGCATTGCCAATGGCAAAATGGGTGTCGAGCAACAAAAGCAATATGGCAAGAAAGAAGTGATGCAATATCGCTTCTTACTGGGCATGTTCTCTGGTCGTTTATCACGTAAGTATTTCCGTGAAACCTTCGGCGTTAACTTAGATACCGCATTGTTTAAAGAAATGGCCTCAATGAGAGCCATAGGTGCAATTAAAAATGACCCGAACGATCCTGATAACCTCATTTGGACCGATAACGGTAAAATGATGGGCTTATTGATGATGAAAGAATTTTATTCAGGCATGGATAATGTTCGCGCTCAATTACGTAAACCCTTGCAAGCCGCTGATATGTAAGCGCCCCAAGCTTGAGAAATAAGTTAATGAAAGGCAGTGACCATGGTCACTGCCTTTTTTGTTATTTGCAGTATACTGATTTTGAATGCATCATCACTGTCCCACCATCCTCGTCATTTTTATCATGATGATTTTGGTGCATTGGACATTGGATTGTTAAAAGAGACCGCTATGGCTAATATTTTACTGCTTGCCAACATTAACTGTGACCGCTTACTGGAATTAGATAAACCGCTGCAAACCGGAGGTCGCTTTCATTATCAAGATGGCGGCTTACGGCTCGGTGGCGGTGGTGCTAATACCGGCATCGGTTTGGTATGGGCTGGGCACAATGTCTCGTTAGTGAGCCAAGTGGGCTCTGACAAGATAGGTAATTGGATTTTGGCTCAAGCCAGCACCAAGGGGCTAGATTGCCGCTTAGTGGAACGCTTTGATGGCGCAACCTGTGAAATGTTATTGGTGATGACGCCCGATGGTGAACGCACTATTATCCGCCCACAAAGACCCCTATTTGAACTAAGCACGCCGCCAAACTGGCAACAATGGGATGCGCTATACACTAACTCATCAGCTAAAGGCATTAGTCAATGGACCGCATCAGCCCTTGATCATTGCTTGGTCGTATCGCAGTTAGCTAAAGATGAGCGGGTACGACCATGCCATATTTTAATTGCTTCAATTACCGATATGCATGGCCGCTGTGATGACAATAAGTGGGATTTTGCCGCTAAAATTGCCGGTGAGTCATTGCAATACTTTGTGGTCACCGATGGCGAGAATGGGGCGATAGCCTATAGTGCCAATGAACAGTTTCATGTACCAGCAGTAACAGCGCAAGTGTTAGATACTACAGGGGCTGGAGATGCCTTTGCCGCAGGCTTAATCCATTATTTATGCCAGCAAAAAGCCATTACCCAAGCCATGGAAGAAGGGGCAAGATGGGCCGCCATTGCCGTGGCTACTGCCAGCTCAGTCCCAGGAGATGCGCTGCAGCATTATCTTCAATCAAAAAAACATAGTGAGTAACTGAAATTAACTCAGTTTAAATAGTGGGCGAATATTTTAGGCTAATTGCTGTTAGTTATCATTTTACTGTCGCCTCAGGTCATATTTTTATCATAAAAGTGTCGTTGTTCTGTCATGTGAGACGATTATTATGACAAGGTAACTTATTGAACAGGATGCTTTATATGGCTTTTTGTTGAAAAAGTTTCTTCCATTTCTGGGATACGTTAATGCCCAATGTAATTTGAAAGATTTATGCCCCTTCAATCCCCCCATTTGCAGGGGCTTTTTGTTTAGCATCGCTCTTTTGTGTTAGGGCGAAAAATGCGCTTTGAAAATTCCCTATAGTAAGCACTACTATAAGCCTGCTATATTCTTAAATAATCCAATCCCTTGTTAATTAAGAGTTACTGCTCATGGATGCTCAGTTGCTGGTTAAAAAAATTTCCGCTTTATATCAAGGAGAACAAGTTAGTGCTCTTGGTGATCAGACGCACCTTATTGATAGTGGCATTAACAATAAACAACTCGCCCAAACCCTTATCGTCTCCAAGCTGGGCGTAAAAGGCGATAGCCAAGCAGATCCACAGCATCATGGCGGCAGCGATCGGGTGTTACATCACTTTCCTCGAGAGCATTATGGCCAATATCGTCGTTGGGATTTAATGGCAGGCTTTAAAGATGCGCCTGCCATGGGCGAAAATATCAGTAGCGTTGGCTTAGATGAATCACAGGTCAATATTGGCGATATTATTCAAATTGGCACTGCGCTATTGCAAGTCACCCAACCTCGTTCGCCCTGTTTTAAGCTTAACTTACAGTTTGGTCATCCTCAATTTGCCCTTGCTATGCAACAAACTGCTATGTGCGGCTGGTTTTATAAAGTCTTGCAAGAAGGTGAAATCAACGCCAGCGACAGCATTTATTTGATTGACCGAAAATCGAATGTCAGTATTGCCGAGGCGATGAGAATTTACTTTCTAGCAGAAGTGGATATCGAACAATATTCGACTCTGTTGCAATGTGAAGGGCTAGCGCAAACTTGGGTTGCTAGCTTACAAAAACGAATTCAAGCACAAACAATAGAGAACTGGCATTACCGTTTATATGGGCCAGCGTAAAACTAGAAACAGCGACATCAAAATCAAATCAGTAATATAAATAATAGGGAAAATCATGAGTGATTCAGTGGATACAGTAGAAAAAGAAGCACGTAATATGGGCTTGTTAGTGTATGCGGCAAGTTTTGCTGGTTATATTATTCCACTGGGCAGCATTATTGGACCACTAATCGTGTGGTTGATGAAACGTGATGAATTTAAATTTGTTGATGAGTGCGGGAAAAACTGTCTCAACTTTAAATTGAGCTTACTCATTTATGCCATCGTCAGTTCTATTTTAGCCTTTATTGGTATTGGCTTTATATTGCTTATTCTTTTAGGGTTGATGGATATCATTTGTACCATTATTGCCATTATCAGGGCAGGCGAAGGTATCGCATATCGCTATCCATTAACGATTAACTTCATAAAGTAATGACGTTGAAAATCATTTAGAGCCTATATTGCTTGCAACAAAAAGCCGCATTGTTTATATGCGGCTTTTTAGTGGCTGAAACACATCTAAATAAAGATTACATGTTCGGGTAGTTTGGACCACCGCCACCTTCAGGGGTGACCCAAGTGATATTTTGACTTGGATCTTTAATGTCGCATGTTTTGCAGTGAATACAATTTTGCGCATTAATCACAAACTTGTTTTCAGCGCCGTCGGTAACCACTTCATACACGCCAGCAGGGCAGTAACGCTGGGCTGGCTCGTTGAACTTAACTAGGTTTACCGCGATAGGGATCGAAGGGTCTTTTAAATGTAAATGACACTGCTGATCTTCTTCATGGTAAGTATTAGATAGGTAAACTGACGATAATTTATCGAAACTTAATTTGCCATCAGGTTTAGGGTACTGAATTTCTTTGAAGTCTTTAGCTAAGCCCATTTCTGCATGATCTGGAGCTTCATCACGTAAGGTGATTGGAAATTTACCGCCGAACCAGTTTTGGTCGATATAGTTAAATGCACCGCCAAGGTAAGTACCAAACTTATGTAAAGCAGGGCCAAAATTGCGAGATTTAACCAGCTCTTCATGGAGCCAGCTTTTTTCTATGCGCGTTTGGAAACAATCTAAATCTTTACCTGCTTCAACCCCAGCCATTAATGCTTCCGCTAAGGTTTCTGCAGCGACAATACCGCTCTTCATTGCGGTATGGGTGCCTTTAATTTTGGCAAAGTTTAGCGTACCTGCATCACAACCAATTAATAAGCCGCCAGGAAAGCTCATTTTAGGTAATGAATTAAGCCCACCTTTTGCAATTGCTCTTGCGCCATAAGTAATACGCTCACCACCCGATAAAGTTTGTGCGATAACCGGATGCTGTTTATAACGCTGAAATTCATCGAACGGACTGATGTGAGGGTTTTTATAGTTAAGGTCGATAATCAGTCCAACTGCCACTTGGTTATCTTCCATGTGGTATAAGAAGCCGCCACCAGATGCACCATCATTTAAGGGCCAGCCACCTGTGTGTACCACTTTACCTTGCTGATGCTGTTCAGCAGGGATTTTCCACATTTCCTTAAAGCCTAAGCCGTAATGCTGTGGTGTTTTACCATTATCTAGATGATATTTTGCAATTAACTCTTTACCTAAATGACCACGACAACCTTCTGAAAACACCGTGTATTTAGCGTGAAGTTCCATGCCCGGCATATAGCTGTCTTTAGGCTGACCATCAATGCCAACACCCATATCGCCAATTAAAATACCTTTAACGCTATTATCGGTATTGTAAAGTACCTCACTGGCCGCAAAACCAGGGAAAATTTCTACCCCTAATGCTTCAGCGCGCTCAGCTAACCAGCGAGCGAGGTTACCGACACTGATGATGTAGTTGCCATCATTGTGCATGGTTTTTGGTACTAAGCTATTGGACATAAGCTGAGATTTACTATCAGAGCTCAATAGGTAGATTTCATCGTGAGAGACTTTAGTATTAAGTGGAATGTCTGAATCGCGCCAATCAGAGAATAGCTCATCCAATACCGTTGGTTCAAATACGGCACCGGACAGAATATGAGCGCCGACTTCAGATCCTTTCTCAACCACGCAGACAGTCATTTCCTTGCCTGCATCTTGTGATATTTGCATTAATCGACAAGCAGTCGCGAGTCCGGCAGGGCCAGCACCAACGATAACTACGTCGAATTCCATTGATTCGCGTTCCATCATTTCACCTTAGTTCTTAATTTCCCGTTTTTTGGCGGGTTTGTTATTTTTTTGTTTTACTCACCTTACCTTAAAATTGCTAAAGGTCACAGTAGCAAGTGAGATTTTAAGCTCGTGAGCTGGCTCGCAAATATTTACAGATTTTTGACTAACTGGGACAAAATGTCATAAAAAGATACTGATTCGAGCGAATTTAGGCCTATAATTAAGTCTGACGGTTCTCCGAGCTTTATGTCCTACGTCCACAGATATGGATATTTAGCCGTGGTAATTATGCCACCGGGGTCAGCAAAGAAATGCGCTTACCTCCCACACTTGGAAAGGTTAACATGTCCCAATTACAAGACAGTTTCGGTCGAAGGTTTCACTATTTGCGAATGTCAGTCACTGATGTTTGTAACTTCAAATGCACCTATTGCCTCCCAGATGGTTACAGACCTGATGGCAAACCTAAGTTTCTCGCGTTAAATGAAATTGAAAATTTAGTGGCAGCTTTTGGTGAAGTAGGCACCCAAAAAATCCGCATCACCGGTGGTGAGCCAACCTTACGTAAAGATTTCACAGATATCATTCGTATCGTTGCAGACAATGACAATATCAAAACCATTGCTACCACCACTAATGGCTATCGTCTCGAGAAAAATGCCAAAGAATGGTATGACGCCGGACTTAGACGCATCAATGTGTCGGTTGATAGCTTAGATCCTAAGATGTTTTATCAAATCACTGGTGAGAACAAATTTGATGAAGTCATGCGTGGCATTGATGCTGCACTTGATGCAGGTTTTGAGCGAATCAAAATCAATGCAGTCTTACTCAAAGGGCTTAATGATAAAGATTTGCCCCGTTTTCTACAGTGGATAAAGAATACGCCGATTGATTTGCGTTTTATCGAACTGATGGAAACAGGCTTAGGCCATGATTATTTCAACGCTCATCATCTAGCTGGACTCGATATTAAGTTAAAACTTGAGTCAGAAGGTTGGTTATATGATCTTCCTGATGTAGATGATGGTCCTGCGCAAAATTTCAGTCACCCAGATTACCAAGGTCGTATAGGGCTTATCATGCCTTATGCGAAGAACTTCTGTGCCAGCTGTAACCGTTTACGAGTGTCGGCCAAAGGTAAATTGCATTTGTGTTTATTTACCGAAACCGGTCTGGACTTACGTGACTTATTGCAACACGAGTCTCAGCGCGCCGAGTTAATTGAGCGCTTACATGGCCAATTAGCCCAGAAAAAAGAAACCCATTATCTCCACCAAGGTATCACGGGTGTCACCAAGCACTTAGCCTCTATTGGCGGTTAAGCTGCTGAGGTTTACTTATATTTGAATAATTTTTTACTCTCAAGATTCTATAAGGCAAGTTAGCATGAGCAATTGTTTTACCCATATCAATGCCGATGGCAATGCCCACATGGTTGATGTCACAGAAAAAAATATCACTGAGCGTGAAGCTCGCGCCGAAGCCTTTATTGATATGGCGCCAAGTACGTTAGAGATGATCATGAGCGGTAGTCACCATAAAGGTGATGTGTTTGCTACTGCGCGTATTGCCGGTATCCAAGCCGCGAAAAAGACCTCAGATCTGATCCCATTATGTCATCCATTAATGCTGACCAAAGTGGAAGTAGACCTTGAAGCGCAGCCAGAACTTAATCGCGTCAGGATCACCAGCTTATGTAAGTTATCAGGTAAGACGGGCGTTGAAATGGAAGCATTAACAGCTGCCTCAGTCGCTGCATTAACCATTTACGATATGTGTAAAGCGGTGCAAAAAGACATGATCATTTCCCAAGTACGTTTACTTGAAAAACGTGGCGGCAAATCAGGTCATTTCCAAGCTGAAGATTAGCCGGCAGCGCTTAACTTGCACTATCACGCTAGTTATCAATGCGAGTTAGCAACATCAGCTATAAAGATAAAATATTAGCCATTTTAAAATTTTGAAAGACGAGAGATTGACATGATCCAGGTCCTTTTTTTTGCACAAGTAAGAGAGTTACTCGGCACCGCTAAAGTAGAAGTTGCTGCTGATGGCGTTAGCAATACTGAACAATTACGTGCAGCCCTAGCCGCTAAAGATGAAAAGTGGGCTAAAGTACTCACCTCAGATAAATTATTAGTTGCCGTTAATCAAACTATGAGTTCATGGGATGCAGCGGTTAAAGATGGCGATGAAGTGGCCTTTTTCCCACCTGTCACTGGAGGCTAACCATGAGCCAAGTGAATACTAAACAAGTGGTGAGAGTGCAAACCGAAGACTTTAATGTCGCCGATGAGTACGCCGCTATTGCACAAGATAACAGTGATGGCGCAGTGGTGACCTTTGCCGGTAAAGTGCGTGACTTTAATGACGGCAGCGCAGTGACTGATCTCACCCTTGAGCATTACCCTGGCATGACTGAAGCGGTATTAGTGCAACTGGCTGAGCAAGCCTATGCTCGCTGGCCGCTGAATTATGTCACAATTATTCACCGTGTTGGCCGTATGGAGCTTGGTGAGCAAATCGTGTTTATCGGTGTTACCAGTGCCCACCGTAAAGCCGCTTTTGCAGCCTGCGAGTTCTTAATCGACTTTTTAAAAACCAAAGCACCATTTTGGAAACTAGAAGCTGGTGAGCAAGGCAATAATTGGGTTGAAGCCCGTGATTCAGATGAGCAAGCAGCCACTATGTGGAATGAATCTAAATAGCATAGGATGCTGACATGATGACGTTAAGCACGATTCGCCGTTGTTTTTCATTGAGTCAAAGGCGTCGAACCGCTTTTATCAGGGCGTTATCTAGCCTAGTGTTATTGGTGTCATTTTCATCGCTGGCGGCCAAACCTCCAGCGATTGCCGCCGCTGCGAATATTAAATTTGCCCTTGATGAAATTGTTACCAACTTCACTGCCTCAACTGGATTGCCATTAAGAGTATCCTATGGATCTTCGGGTAATTTTGTCGCCCAGATCCAACATGGGGCTCCCTTTGAAATGCTGTTAAGTGCTGATGAGTTTTATGTTCAGCAGCTGCATAAAGCTGGAAAAACAGACTCTGATGGCACCATTTATGCTGTTGGTAAGTTAGCCCTAGTTGCCCCGAAAAACTCCTCCCTAGTGCTTGATGTTGAACTTAACGGCTTACAACAGCAGTTAACTGACGGCAAGATTGCCCGCTTTGTTATTGCTAACCCTGCTCACGCGCCTTATGGCGAAAGAGCCAGAAGTTTATTGCAAGCAAAAGGCTTATGGCCGCAGTTAGAGTCTAAAATCATCATGGGCGAAAATGTCTCGCAAGCGGCGCAATTTGCCTTAAGTGGTTCTGCACAAGGTGGCATAGTGGCGCTATCGTTAGCGTCATCTGAGCAGTTTCGCAAAATGGGCAATTATATCGAAATACCCCAGTCGTTATATGAGCCGATTAATCAGCGAATGGTGATGATGCCCAATGCTGGTGCTACCACTCAGCAGTTTTATCAGTATATGCAAACCCAAGCCGCAAAAGATGTACTGCTCAATTATGGTTTTGGTTTTCCTCAGCGTGCTAATTCAAGCGCTTTTATGCAAGTCGAGAATTAATCTATGGATTGGCAATCGTTATGGTTATCAGCCAAGCTGAGTAGCGTTACTGTGCTAATTTTAGTGCCATTGGCCATTGTAGTTGGTCGACTACTGGCTTACCGTCAGTTCAAAGGGAAGTCATGGGTTGAAGCGTTAATCATGGTGCCCTTAGTGCTGCCTCCCACAGTAATAGGCTATTACTTACTGGTTGGCCTTGGCAGTCAAAGCCTCATCGGCCAATGGGTTGAGTCACTCTTTGGCGCGCAATTAGTGTTTAACTTCTCCGGTTTAGTTATTGCCTCTATTTTAGTCAATATTCCCTTTGCAGTGCAGCCAATCCAGCGGGCATTTGAAACTATCCCTCACGATATTCCTGATGCCGCCGCCTGTTGTGGCATGAGTTGGTGGCGAATTTTTGTCAAAATTGAGCTACCGATGATTTGGCCTGGGGTGTTAACCGCAGTGGTGCTGTGTTTTTCCCATGTGCTGGGTGAATTTGGTGTAGTGCTAATGTTAGGCGGTAATATTGCCGGTGAAACCAAAACCATATCTATTGCCATCTACGACAGTGTGCAGGCCTTTGATTTTGAAGCGGCTGGTACCATGTCGTTAGTGTTATTGGTCTTTGCCGTTAGTGTCTTGGCAATCACCACCAGTCTTTCAAGGCGTTTAGGAGGCGAGCATGCCAATCCGCAACGTTGATTTACATTGCCATATTTCCCAACAAGCACCGATCCCGTTAGAGGCTGACTTTAGTTGTAAAGCGGGAGAAGTATTAGCCGTCGTTGGCCCTTCAGGTGGTGGTAAAACCACCTTGCTGCGAATGATTGCGGGCTTAGGTTCAGCTCAACAAGGAGCGATTCAAAGTGGAGATAAAACTTGGTTTTGTCATCAGAAGCGCATCAATTTATCGCCGCAGCAACGTCATATCGGCTATGTGCCACAGCACTTTGGTTTATTTCCGCACTTAACTGCACTGGAAAATGTCATTTCTGGGCTCGATCATATTGCAAAGCATGAGCGTAAAGCCCGGGCGTTAGATTGGTTAGAGCGAGTGAATTTACATGGCTTACCCGCACGCTTACCGGCTCAGCTTTCAGGGGGCCAGCGCCAACGCGTCGCCTTAGCCAGAGCGCTTGCCAGAGAGCCGGCAGTTTTATTGCTGGATGAACCCTTTTCTGCGGTGGATAGAGAAACCCGAGAAAGGTTATATATTGAGTTAGCACGGTTAAAATCGCAATTATCAATTCCAGTGATTATGGTGACCCATGATATGAATGAGGCTTTATTACTGGCCGATAAAATGATTTTAATCAGCCAAGGCAAGATGCTCCAGCAAGGTAAACCGTTTGATGTCTTGTCTCATCCTCGCAATGAAACCGTGGCGAGGCAAATGGGCTTACGTAATATCTTTAATGCCCAAGTGTCTGGTCGTGATGAAAAAGCCAATATTACTTGGCTTAAAATGGGCGACCAGATTATTGCTAGCGATAGCGCCCCAGATTGCGAAGTTGGTCAAACCGTACGCTGGGTGATCCCTAATCAGGGCATTCGATTCAGCGCTATTACCAGCGGCCGCCTTTGCCGCAGTATCAATAAACTCGATATCGTGATTGATTCTATGTTGGTGATGGGGGAATCTGTACGTATAAAAGCGCGTATGGCAGGGATTGATGAGACGTTTAATATGGATGTGCCAGCTCACTTAGCGACTAAACTTGAGCTACAACAAGGTTTAGCCACCACAATAGCATTGAAGTCAGAACAAGTTCATATTCTAGAATCATGATCAATTATTAATCTTACAAAGCTTGGGTCTTTTAATCGGCTTAGGTAAAGTAGCTCAATTATCAATGTCTTTTGAGGCTCTCATGTTCCGTATTGTTCTATCATTGCTTGTGGTATTCCCTTCAATGGTGATGGCAACGCCTAGTATGCATACTTTGTTATCTCAAGGTGAGTACGTTGAACCTATTGTGGTGATCCAGCAAGTTGAAATGGATCACAATGGCTTGGTTTCAGCTTTTGATATGGATATTGAAAAAGATCAGTTAATTTATGAAATAGAACTTATCAACCTTGATACAAACGAACTTATAGCGTTTGAATTTGATGCCAAAGATGGCAGCTTGATGAGTAAGAAATTAAGTCATTTTGCCTCAGATGATTTAGACCAAATTAAGGCCGCCAAAGTACTTATTGATCATAAAATGACCTTTACGGATTTGATTAAGTTAGCGACAAAAAATCAATCTGGTTATTTAATTGAAGCAGAACTCGAGCACGATTTGACCATAAGTTATTTAGAATTGAAGCTACTTAATGCGGCCAGTAAGCATACTATTGCTTTTGATATTGAGAATTTACGTCCATTACCCCTACTGCAGTGGGACTAAGGAACAGCACTATGCGAGTATTAATCGTTGAAGATGACGCAACAACATTACAGTATGTTGCAGAGGGTTTTACAGCTCAGCAATACCAAGTCGATACGGCAACCAATGGCCATGATGGCCTGTATAAAGCCAAAAATAATGATTTCGATATTATTATTTTAGACCGAATGCTGCCCCAAATTGATGGGTTAACATTGTTAACCGCGTTGCGTAAAAATGGTAATGAAACCCCAGTGTTAATCTTGTCAGCGCTAAGTCATGTGGATGAGCGTGTAAAAGGCTTACGTGCTGGTGGCGATGATTATATGACTAAGCCTTTTGCGTTTGCAGAGTTGCAAGTGCGAGCTGAAAAGTTAATTCAACGCAATGCGCCTGCTTCAAATAGTACCGATCTTGAAGTCGGTAATTTGAAAATGGAGCTACTCACGCGCAAAGTGACCTTAGATGATCATGAACTTATGCTGCAACCTAAAGAGTTTCAATTACTCAAATATCTGATGGAGCATCCTAATAAAGTGATTAGCCGTACGCTATTATTTGAAGCTGTTTGGGATTATCATTTTGACCCTCGTACCAATGTGATTGATGTACATATCGCTAAGCTGCGTCGTAAGTTTGAAGAGTTAGGTCACCCAGAAATTATCGAAACCGTTCGAGGGGCTGGTTATCGCCTCTGTAAAGGGAATTAAACCCTACCAAAGTAGTGCTTGGCGGATCACGCTAATATTTTCTACTTTGGTGACCTTGTTAATTGTACTGCTGGTATCGGGTTTATACCGGCAGCTAGTCATGGAACAAGAAAGCCAAGTTGAGCAGCATCTCGCGACTGAAATGCAGCGCTACAAGCAATTAGCCCTCACTGTGGACCGTCGTAGTTTTGCGGCGCAAATTCGCGCGGCTGATCCCAAAACCGCGTTAATTGCTTGGCGTAATAATGTCGACATGGTTGGTGCCTTAAGTTTTGTACCTGACAACATGCCATTATTGCCTGAAACCCGCGATTTCCCCATTCTCACTGGCGGACCAGATAAACTGCATATTTTGACCGGAGGATTGGTGTTAACCAATTACGGTCCCGTGCTTATCGCCACCCGTACTGATAACTTAGCTGCATTGATTGATAAATTTGTTAATGCGGCCTTTTGGATGGTGGCGCTGACATTAGCAATGACCTTAGCCGTTGGTTTTATTTTCTCTAAAGCCATCTTACGGCGCTTAGTTCAATACAATCTATTGAGTCAGAAAATTGAGCAAGGACAATACGATACCCGTTTTCCTGTTAGTCATAATCAAGACGAATTTGATATGCTCGCAGGACAGTTTAATCGGGTATTAGATACCTTAGAGCACAACTTAATGTCAGTACGCGGGGTGACCGATAATATCGCCCATGACTTACGTACGCCGCTTTCGCATTTGCGCATAGGTATCGAGCAGTTACCGCAAAAACCGGCCGAGCAGGTACCTGAGCTCACCGCAATGCTGCTAGAAGAGCTAGATCATTGCTTAGCAACCTTCGATGCCATGTTGTCACTAACGCGCATTGAAGAAGGCCAGCAGACCCTTGATATGCAACCCGTTAGCTTGCAGCAGCTTTGCCAAGATTTATATGAAATGGCAGAAGTGGTAGCTGAGTCTAAACAGCAAACCCTTAATTTAGTGATTGAAAATGATGTCACTATTTCAGGGGATAAATACCTGCTATTCCAAGCATTATTTAACCTAGTGGATAATGCCATTAAGTACGCGCCTGAAGATGCCGAAATTAGCATTGTGCAACAAGGTCGGCGGATCCAAATTATTGATAATGGCCCAGGGATAAATGCGCAAGACAAAGAACGAGTGTTTGAGCGTTTAGTGCGTTTAGATCCTAGTCGTCACCATCAAGGCACAGGTTTAGGGTTATCTATGGTAAAAGCGATTTTATCTCGCCATCGTGCCAGTATTGAATTGGTAGATAATAACCCTGGTTTGATTGCCGATATTCATTTCTAATGTTCACTTCCAGTATTCAATGTTATCTCGCATCACTCATCATTACTTAATAGAAGCCCATTTATGTATCAGCTAGTTGAGCAGCATCCTGACTTTATTATCATTAATAAATCCGCAGGGGTTCATTTTCACAGTCAAGATGGTAATGCGGGCGTAGTCGCTCAAGTTGAGGCTGATTTAGGGATTAAGTTATATGCGGTTCACCGTTTAGATACGCCAACTTCAGGCTTATTGATTTTGGCAAAATCTTCAGCCGCGGCTGCTATATTCACCGAGATGTTTAGCGCTCATAAGATCCAAAAATATTATTTGGCCATTGCTAAAGGTAAGCCGAAAAAGAAACAAGGTTGGGTGATTGGCGATATGGCTAAGTCGCGTCGCAGTATGTATAAGTTATTACGTTCTACTGAGAACCCCGCTATCACGCAGTTTTTTTCCCATTCAATTGCCGCTGGGACTCGGTTATATTTACTAAAACCACTGAGTGGTAAAACCCATCAATTACGGGTCGCGTTAGCCAGTCTAGCGGTACCGATTTTAGGGGATAGCCTTTATGGCGGAGAGGCATCAGATAGATGCTACCTGCATGCAATGGCGCTGCAGTTTGAATATAAAGCTACGCAGTACCAATTTATTCAATGGCCCCATTTAGGTGAGCAATTCAAACTGGCAGCAGTCACTCAGCAGCTAGCAAATGAATGGCAAAGTCCCAATGATTTACCATGGCCTGCGCCAGTAAAGTAAACGTGCTCAGAGTCATCACGCTTGCAGTAAAATGGATTTGTTAGCGGTTAAATTGAATCGCTTTGTAAGCGCATTAGGTTGGCTGATTTAACACAATTGCGACCACTGTTTTTTGCTTGATACATGGCTTTGTCGGCCAGTCCTAATAACGCTTCGGCATCGACGCCTTCTTTCATGGTGACACAGCCGATACTGGCTTCAATGGATATGGTGTTACCGTGCCAGTCCAGTTGAATTTGAGCTAATTTATGCTGCAGTTTGCTTGCCACTTGTAGCACGTTATCTTCATCGGTTAAGGGTAAGATCAGCACAAACTCTTCGCCGCCAAAGCGGCATAAATAGTCTAATTTTCGGGTCGCTGAGCTCAATTGTTGCGCCACCGCTTTAAGCACTTCATCACCAGCCACATGACCATAATTATCGTTTATATCTTTAAAGCGATCTAAATCAATCACCATCACACTGAAGCTAACCTTATCCCTTAACCAGCGTTGATGTTCAGTATTGAGTTTATGTTGCAGGGCATTACGGTTCCATAATCCGGTGAGGGCATCCTTGTTGGCGAGAGTTCTAATCTTTACGACTAGGCGATTGATAGTGTTACCAATAATAAGAATATTCACGATCAAAATAAGTGCGATATAGGTCCATAAAATAGGGATAGATTCTTTGGCATTAAAGGCGGCGTAATTGGCTACTTTTTCTGGATAGAGCATCAAAATGAACGCTCTGATAAAAAACATGAATCCAATAGCAACAATGGGGATGACTAACCAATAAGTTGCAAAAGCAGTAAAGTTAGCTTTCAACGCGACATAGTGATCTTTGGCGAGCATAAAAAATAGTGTGGCGGCACTAAAGGATAAAATAATCATCAAGTACGCAGAGCTAGAGGCTTGTGGTTTAGCCAATAGCATTAACCCGCCAGTGATAAACAGCAGCATTAAATCATTGCGATGGCTAGAGGTCAGGTGATACAGCCGTTGTGCGCCCCAGCGTAATAAACAAAAGCCAATCAGGATGAACATATCAGCGACTAGCCAATGTAAGTAGCTGGGTTCATCTGTGCGCTGAATGTAAAGCTGCATGCCGACAAGGATAGAAAAATTAGCCAATGCAAAGCGTGAGCTGGCACTGGGCGCGACCTTCATTGGTACGACCATGATGATCCAAGCGACAGTTGCTGCAATACAAAGCACGCAAATAACTTGAATTAACACTAAGCTACTACTATTTTCTATCATTAAGCCTTCAAAAATTTATAAATATTTCAATATGAAATTGTAGGTAAAATAATCATAATGATATTTAGCGACTTTCACAATTGGTTATTATTTTTACACTAGTTAGCTTTTACTGTTGATAAAAAGGACACTGAAACTTATGGACGCAAACAAAATTCTTCTGATTATACTGGCAATTTTATTACCACCGGTGGCGGTTTTCTTGAAAAAAGGGGTCGGTAAAGACTTACTGATCAACATCATTTTATGCTTATTATTCTTCCTTCCAGGTGTGCTACATGCGATTTGGGTGGTGATACAAGATTAATTAATCTTAA
Organism: Shewanella sp. 4_MG-2023; assembly: GCF_030548015.1. Lineage (NCBI taxonomy): Bacteria > Pseudomonadati > Pseudomonadota > Gammaproteobacteria > Alteromonadales > Shewanellaceae > Shewanella > Shewanella sp. 4_MG-2023. The sequence goes on along the minus strand of NZ_JAUORL010000013.1, from coordinate 32,411 downwards.
AATCTAAATACCAATTTTGATGATTCAAAATTGGTATTTTTAACCGTTCAATTGTAAAATCGCCCTCCATTTGAATATCTGCAGTAAAAATATTGAATTTTTTCGGCGTAACAGTAACGAGAGTATGCAATGAATCGTCGTAAAAAAATCAACTCAACCCTGAAAGCGAAAGCCAAAAAAGCCAATGCTAAAAAAGCTGGCAGTAACAAACCGGCCTACATTGCTAAAGCCGATAGAATTAAACTTGATGAAGCTGCAGTCACTGAGGTTGCAGTCACTGAAGTTGCAGCGGTGAAACCTGATAGTGCAGTTTTACAAAGTGACTTGGTAACGGCTACCACTACAAGCTAATCCGTTTTATCACGCTGATACTTATAATTTTAGGCGCTAGCCAATTCAATTGCGCTTAGCGTTCAGTGCCACTACGATTTTTGATGGTCGCGTCTAAATAATTCCCAAGACTCCACTACTTCACCGTCGGGTAAAGTGCACAGTAAGATATCGCCATTGATGTGAGCTATGGTCGCTAAACTGCCGTCTAGCTTAAGGCAGTAATCGGCAGCAGGATTAGTTTGGTGTAACGGGGTAATATCGTCACCTGAGCAGGCCGAGAGAAGGGTAACGCTACAGCCTAAGCACAGTGTTTGCATTGGCCTTAAGTGGCAGTAAAATTCTTGAGACGAGCTTGGTGTAAATCCAGTTATCTGGCGCAGTTGTTGAATGCTTAGATGCAGTTGTTGAAGAAGAGCTGACATAACAGAGTTCCTGTTTATAAAGCCGTTTTATCTCTTCTTCAACTATAGACAAGTTTGCCTTGTTAGGTGAATTACTTCTATTGCCCACAAACGGGGCAGTGAATTTGCTTCGGTAGTTTCATTTCTCGAAACTCCATCGTCATGGCATCAATCATTAGAATGCGGCCATTAAGCCCTTGGCCCATACCGCTAATGGCCTTAATGGCTTCAGTGGCTTGAATACAACCCACTAAACCCACGACAGGAGCTAATATTCCTGATTCAACACAGGTTAGCTGCTGCTCACCAAACAGACTGCTGTAGCATTGATAGCAAGGCGACTGCGACTGATAATCAAATACCGTCACCGTGCCTTCCATACGAATAGCTGCCGCTGAAATAAAGCTGACTTTATGCTTAAAGCAGCTGCGGTTAAGTTGCTCGCGAACTAATACATTATCAGTGCAATCCAGCACCAGCATATGTGTTGATACTAACTGCTCAATGGCAGCTTCATCCAGAAACTGATTAATGGTATTGATGTAAATAAGTGGATTGAGTTGCTGTAATGTTTGCTTCGCAGAATCAACTTTTGCTTGGCCGATATTTTCATCATGATGCAGTACTTGGCGCTGCAAATTTGATAACTCCACGGTATCAAAATCCACTATGGTCATTTCACCCACACCTGCCACTGCCAGATATTGGGTTACAGTGCAGCCTAAACCGCCAGCGCCTATGACTAAGACTTTGGCTTGTTTAAGTTTCTCTTGGCCTTCGATATCCATGGCTTTAATGGATATTTGGCGGCTATAACGCAGCATTTCATTATCGGTAAGAATATCGTCAGTTAACATGTCATTGCTCATTAAGCTGCTAGCCCCTTGCTGTCGGTCATTATTAATCCTTAGCAAAGTACGCTGTTAAAGGGTTCAACTTCGACTGTGCTACCCGCTGCAACATCGCCTTGAAATTGCGCTAAGTTAATAAAGCAATTCGCTAGGCTCATTGAGGTCAACATGCCAGAGCCTTGACCGCCAGTGGTGGAAACAACTAACTCGCCATTGTCATCACGGCTAAGCACCCCACGCTGGTATTCGGCGCGGCCCGGCTGTTTACGGATAGGGCTTGAAAGTGTCGCTGTTACGATGACAGGTGCTTTAGGGGTTAAGCCCTGCATTTTGTTGATAATAGGCCAAACAAGCTTGTAGAACGTCACCATTGATGACACAGGGTTACCCGGTAAACCGCAGAATACCGCTTTACCTAATTTACCAAAGGCAAACGGTTTACCCGGTTTAATGGCCAAGCGCCAAAAGGTGATTTCACCTTCTTCAGACAAAATTTGTTTGGTGTAATCCGCATCACCCACTGAAACCCCGCCAGAGGTGAGCACGATATCAGCTTGCTCTGCTGCTTCTCTGAATGCACCTCGAATAGCTTCTTTGTCATCTTCGATGGCACCTAGGTCAATCCATTCCACGTTTGCTTGGGTTAATAAGCCTTTAATTGAGTAGCGATTAGAGTCATAAATTTGCCCAGGGGCGAGATCGCTACCAACAGGTCTTAATTCGTCACCCGTTGAGAAAAAGGCGACTTTAAGCTTACGTTTTACTCTGACTTGGCTAATACCGATAGTGGCCAGTACGCCCATCTCTGCGGCGCGAATTTGAATGCCACTTTTTAACACATTGGTACCAGCAAGCAACTCTTCGCCGCGGTAGCGCACGTTAGCGCCTTTCGCTTTGGGCGCTTCAATACTAATGATGTCAGCATTGGTGGTAGTTTTTTCTTGCATCTGCACTGTGTCATAACCAGCGGGTACCGGCGCGCCGGTCATTATCCTGATACAAGTATTGGCTTGAGGCGTCCCTTTAAAAGGGTGACCCGCAAATGAGGTGCCGATAAGGGTCAGTTCAGTCGATGCTGCGCTGAGGTTTAAATCTTCAAAACGAAAAGCAAAGCCATCCATTGATGAATTATCAAAGGGAGGCAAATCAATACAAGAAGCTAAATTCTCAGATAATACTCGCCCAACTGCATCATTTAAGCTGACCATTTCATTGTCTTGGGTGGCATTAACTTGCGCTAATAACGCTTCGATAGCCTCCTGTGGCGGCATTAAATCGGGTTGTGCGCAGGCATCTGGTTGCTTTGACATCGTTGCTTCCTCACATGGCTATTGCCATATACTGATTGCACTTAGCGAGTGCTAAGATGATAAGATTTATGTTTGATTCTGCATTATGCCATGCTGGCAGCAGATAACTATGATCAGACCGAAGGTTTTTTATATCGATGCCGACCCAAAACCAACAAACTGCCAGTGACTGCAATAATAGTCTAATGACCACATCGAAAAAGCCAGCAATCGTGGCATCTGCTTGGTTTTTATATATGGTCAAATGCCATAACGGTCACTTGTACACTGGGGTTACCACAGATGTTAGTCGCCGTTTTGCTGAGCATCAAGCTGGTGGCGTAAAAGCGGCTAAATTCTTAAAAGGAAAAGGGCCACTCACACTGGTATATCAAGAGTCACAGCCTGATAGAAGTCGTGCATTGAAGCGGGAAATAGCGGTAAAGAAGTTAACGCGTAGGCAAAAGTTAGCCATGATTGCGAGTTATGAAAACGCGCAAGCTAAAGCCACTTAACAGGCGCTTATGGCGTATTAAGTGGCAATGTTTGCTGCTGCAGCTGGTTATCGTTAGCTTTAGAATTTGAGTTAGTGAGATCTCAGTACTGGATACTTCAAGTATTGCTCATCGTAATAGGGGCTACGTTGATAAAACCAGCGCAGTCTGGCTTTCGGATCTGCAGCAAAGGCTTCATCCTCTAAGGCTTTTTCAAATTCTAGTTTCAAATTATCGTCTTCAGCCAGCATTTTGGCCGCTAATGGCTCGACGGCATAGTCTTCAATGTATTCAGTACGGGTAAAGATGCTATTGAAAAACCCCCATTGAAAAAACGAATCTGCAGATTGAGGTTCCAGCAGCAAAATGGCTAAATCACCCAGAGGTTGGTTAGTGGCAATTTGAATAGTACCAGCTGGTAAAGTGGTTGTTATTTTAACTTTAGTGCTGCTAGCTTTAACCCGTTGACGACCCTCATAATCTACTGCGTTAAATTCAGGCTGACTAAATTGGTATTGCGCCGCCTTGATGGTTTTAGGCTTTTCTAAGCGAGTCATTCTTACGCCATGTATGGCTAAGCGCTCAATCACTTGCTGCCACTGGGCGGGAACATAATAGAATTTAGGCCGTTGAGTGATGATATCGGCTTCAGTGTTACCCATTAGCGGTAAGTTAGGGTATAGCTTTGGCTGGCCATTCCATCTGACCACATTTGTGCCACTAATGTCACTTTGCTCAACGCTGTAGTCAATGCCTTTAAAATCCCAACCTTGGGGTTGTTTGACGCTTTGCCAAGTTAACGCAAGCTGCTGCGGGGTGCGGTACTTATCTTCATAAATTGCCGCTGTTAATTTAGTGCCATGCTCGGCAACCGTTTTAAGGGTTTGCTCAAGCATCACGTAGGTACCAAGCACCCGTTGTTTAAAGGGTTTTAAGCTGTGGTTTTCAATTAAAATGGTCGGTAAATGGCGCGCATCACCGTAACCATTTGAAAAGCGTGGGCTTGGATTCCAGTAAGACAGCCCTTTAGACATATCGGTATTATCAATGGCAAATACTAACCCGCCAGGGACATGACCTTGCTTGGTCAGCGCCGCTTCAACTTCAGGGCGATAATAGTTTTCTAGCCAATCAAAACTTGCTGGGCTATAGCCTTGTTTGACGTTATAACCAAAGGTGACATCGTATTGGTAGTCGATGCCGTCAGTCACATGGACATCAATGTACAAGTCGGGTTGCCACAAATTGATGGCACGGATCATATGCTGTAATTCAAGGGTATCTAACTTGGCGTAATCACGGTTTAAATTAAGGTTTCTGGCGTTGGTGCGCCAGCCCATATTAACCGGCCCTCGCTGATTAACCCGATTAAACTCATCACTGCGCTCATGACCATCGACACTTAAAATGGGCACAAACAACAGATTTACCTTATCCAGTAAGGCTTTTTTGTCGCCATGGCTAATGTCACGTAGCAACATCATGCCGGCATCTTTGCCATCAATCTCGCCAGAATGGATCCCCGCCTGTACCAGGACTGTGGGCTTATTATTGCCGCTAAGCTCTTTAGCAGTGGCAGCCCCTTCTTCCGATGCGACCAGCATCCAAATATCACGGCCTTGGGGGCTTTTACCGATGGAGACTTGTTGCAGTAAATCACTGCTGTCGACCAGCTTGGTGAGCCATTGCTGGGTATCATTGTAATTAGGGCTGCTAATTAAACCGTTTTGCTCAAAAGGGGTCGCCCATGGTGCATTTTTTGATTGAATTAATGCTTTACTGGCGCCTTGCCAGCTGGCAATTGGCGGTAAAATAGGGTCGTTTACAAAGGTGTTATTAACGCTAGGGCTGGCAGTTATTATTTTTTCCGAATGCTTACTAAGGTTTTCAGTGGCGAATGCATTGCTATTGAGCAGCAAGAATGAATTAATCGCTAGAGTGGCAATGATGGCGCGGCGCATAGATATCCCTATGATATATCCAAAGTTTATTGTGTCATCTTAAATTAATTCTCTATGGAGGCAATAGCAGATTGATACTGATTAAAGGAAAGTAAATTACGCCATTAAAAAAGCCGCAACTGGGGATTTGCGGCTTTTTGATTAGGCTTCAACTTGGTAGCGCCGTGATGACAAGTTAATATGTCATCGGCTCAACACTAGCTATTAGGGCCAGCATTTTTAATCTCATCAGACACGTCATACTTAGCAAAGTTTGCGGTGAACTCTTCGGCGAGTTGCTGAGCAAATTTGGCATATTCAGCTTTATCTGCCCAAGTGTTTACTGGGTTCAATAATGCAGTTTCAACCCCTGATACCGCGATAGGCACCTTAAGGTTAAGTTTATCAATATGCATGGTTTCAACGTCTTTAAGCTCGCCGCTGACAATGGCATCGACAATCGCGCGGGTCGTAGGGATGTCAAAACGCTTACCAACACCGTGAGGTCCACCAGTCCAGCCAGTATTAACCAAGTAAACTTGGCTGCCAAATGATTCAATGCGCTTCATCAATAGTTCAGCATAAACCCCTGCTGGACGTGGGAAGAATGGTGCGCCAAAGCATGTTGAGAAGGTCGATTGAATGGCTGCGGTCGAGCCCATTTCAGTTGAGCCAACTTTGGCGGTATAACCTGACAAGAAGTGATAAGCCGCTTGCTCTTTGCTTAACACTGATACTGGTGGTAATACCCCAGATACGTCACAGGTTAAAAACACCACCGAGTTAGGCTCAGCGCCACGATTTTCTTCAACGCGCTGGCCAATATGCTCTAACGGATAAGCAGCACGGCTGTTTTCAGTCAAGCTAGTATCTGTGTAATCAGGAGTGCGAGAGTCATCTAACACCACGTTTTCAAGTACGGTGCCAAAGCGAATCGCATCCCAAATAACCGGCTCATTTTTTTGACTTAAGTCGATACATTTAGCGTAGCAGCCGCCTTCAATATTAAATACCCCGCCCGGTGCCCAGCCATGTTCATCATCGCCAATTAAAAAGCGCTTAGGATCGGCTGAAAGGGTGGTTTTCCCTGTGCCTGATAAGCCAAAAAATAAAGTAGTGTCACCTTTAGCGCCCACGTTAGCGGAGCAATGCATTGGCAATACCCCTTTTGCTGGCAATAAGAAGTTTTGCACCGAGAACATCGACTTTTTCATTTCGCCGGCGTATTTAAGTCCTGCAAGCAGTACCTTTTTGGCGGCAAAGTTAATCATCACTACGGCATCGGAGTGGGTGCCGTCACGGGCAGGATCGCAAACAAAATCAGGTGCATTGATAATTTGCCATACTGCTTTATCGCCACGGTTAAAGCTTTCTGGGGTGATAAATAGATTACGGGCGAATACCTGATGCCAAGCATATTCTGTAGTAACACGAACCGGAAGGTAGTGCTCATCAGAGGCACCAACTTCAAGCTCAGAAACAAAAAGCTCTTTATCAGCAAGGTAGGCTTCAACACGGCCCCAAAGTGCATCAAAGGTATCGGCAGCGATACCTTTGTTGACTGAGCCCCAGTCGATTTCATCTTGGGTGTTGGCTTCTTGAACAATAAAGCGGTCGTTGGGAGAGCGACCTGTTCTTGCGCCGGTTTTTGCTACCAGTGCGCCATTGGCGGTTAATGTCCCTTCATTACGTTGTAAAGCAAGTTCAATTAACTCAGCGCTAGTAAGGTTAAGGTGTACGCTGTTGGTTTCATCTGTCATCGAGTGGTTCTCCGTCATAAGTAGGTCGTTTATCGGTCTATGGCGCCGATTTTTTTGTTTAGGATGACTTACGTTAGCTTGCTTAAGTTTGGCTTAGGTGCGGCTGAATTAAGGTTCGGTTGAACACTAAATTAGCGATCCCTATGCAATTTAATAATAACGCAATAACGGCACGGAGGAGTAACAGTTTGGTAACTTTTTTGTAATTAGTGGCATTTTTTAAGTTGAAAGGGGGATTTTTAGCGATAAAAAAAGCGCCTTAGGCGCTTTTTTTGAAAGTTTACTTGAGGAGGTAACAGTTATTGCTGCTTGTCTGCACTCATGTTACCAGCAAAGATTGCCGCAATATCGATACTGTCAAAGTTGTAAACTGCAGGACAATATTCACAGTCCATTTCAATTTTACCCTCTTCAGCGAGTATGGCTTCAACTTCTGCTTGCTCTAAGGTAGCCAGCGCTTTAGCGCTACGCTCTTTAGAGCAACTGCACTTAAAGGTGACATCGATAGGATCAAATAAGCGCACTTCTTCTTGATGGTATAAACGATGTAACACTTCTTCTGCGGTTAAGCCAAATAGCTCTTCTGACTTGATAGTATGAGTCAGCGCAGATAAGTGTTCGAACTCTTCGTTTTCTTTGTTTTCAGTCGGTAATACCTGTAACAACATACCGGCAGCTTGTTTACCGTCAGCAAATAAACGGATCACTGTGGGTAGCTGCTCAGATTGATTGAAGTATTCTTCTAAACAGGCTGCTAAATCAGCATGCTCAAGAGACACAATACCTTGGTAGCGTTCACCTTCATCAGGGGTTAGGGTAATCACCATAATACCTTGGCCAAACAGCTCCGCCAGTGAAGCGTCATCTGCTAACTCACCTTTCCAGCGGGCTATGCCGCGTAAGGCCTGTAAGTTGCTGCCATTGATAACTGCTAAAGATACTGGGCCATCACCTTGCAATTGCACACTGATGTCGCCAGTAAATTTAATGGTGGCTGTCAACAATGACGTTGCCGCCATTAATTGGCCGATGATGTGCTGTAATGCAACAGGGTAATCATGGGCGGCTAAAATTTCTTGGTAGCTGTTTTCCAGTTGTACCATTTCACCACGGACTTCGGCATTATCGAATAAGTAGCGATGTAATAGATCTTTGCTCATGTGGTCTCTCAATTTGTTGTGCCGTTAAAAAGTTTATAACTCTTTAAAGCGTTTAAGTTGTCGACGTTGCTTTTTATCCGGCTTAGTTTCAGGCGCCGGATTATTTAAGATATTTAATCTCCTGGCTTCAGCATTAAACTCGCGTTTTTTGATGCTTTCAGCCGTTTCTTGATATAGCGTTTGCGCTATAGCAGCCCCTTGTCGATGTTCAGACAATTGAGCAATAATTATTTCCCTATCATCGTGCCCTTGGCGAAGTCGCACTGTTGCACCGACTTCTGCTAGTTTGCTCGATTTGGCTCTTTGGCCGTTATAGTGAACTTTGCCACCATTGATCATGTCTTTTGCTAGCGAGCGAGTTTTATAAAAACGTGCCGCCCATAACCATTTATCTAACCTTACTGACATAGTATTAACTTGAGCTATGCTCATTAAGCCCCCTCAAAAGTGGTATGAGTTCACAAGGTTGACATTTTTCACATGTAAAATGGAGGCAAGAGCCTAAATAGTGGCATTTCTCACAGCCTTTTTAAGCGCGCAAATGTAGCATAATCAGCTGTATTTCGCCAATCCAGATGCTATGGGCTTGTTGCGACAAGCCGTGTAGGTTAGCATGATGCAGTATTTCCTAAATTAACAGAATAAGAACAGCGACCTGTGCTGAGGGTCAAAGCAAATATGGATGTATTAGATAAAGTTATTACCAAGGTTGCGGCTCTTCCTCAAAAGCAGCTGAGCGCGGCCTTCTTTTGGTTAGGGTTAGTGATCGTGCTATCAATTGCTGCTCAGATCACTTGGAAGTTAATGCCTGTTAATTCTCAAGCTGTAGCATGGCAACCATCGCCAACTTCTTCTGCTAGCGCGAAACGTATTGAGCTCAGTGGTGTGCAACAGTTATCACTGTTTGGTAAAAAAGGTGCCAGTGATACCCAAGCGAAAAAGCCCGCTCCAGTGGAACAAATTACCGATGCCCCTAAAACTAACTTGTCTATTTTGCTGACAGGTGTGGTGGCATCAACTTCTGATTCACATGGCCTTGCGGTTATCGAGTCAAAAGGCAGCCAAGAAACCTACAGCCTAGGTGACAAAATCAAAGGCACTTCAGCGTCATTAAAAGAAGTTTATGCCGACCGCATTATTATTACCAATGCGGGCCGCTATGAAACCTTAATGCTTGATGGCTTAAATTACACCACTCAAAGCCAAGCCAATGAATCACTTCAAAAAGCAAAACAAAATCGCACCGTGCAAACGGTTCAGCGCAGTGTGCTCTCTCAAGAGTTAGCCGATTCACGTGATGAATTACTAGCCGATCCGGGTAAATTAACCGACTATCTGGCTATCTCACCAGTCAGCGGTGCAGATGGCATCAGCGGTTATCGATTAAACCCGGGCAAAAATAAGTCTTTATTTGCCTCAGCAGGTTTTAAAGCAAATGATTTAGCCAAATCCATCAACGGCTACGACTTAACTGATATGGGGCAGTCGTTAGAAGTGATGGGGCAATTAGCAGAATTAACCGAAATTGGCGTCATGGTCGAACGTGATGGGCAGTTAGTTGAAATAATTTTTAGTTTGCCAGAATAGTATGGGCAGTAGAGGATTGAAAATAATGAAGAGTTACGGAATTCGACGCAAGTTATTTGCTGGAATGGTTGCCGGTATTGCCATGCTGGCTTCTCAAGCTGCTTGGTCGGAACAGTATGCTGCCAATTTCAAAGGCACAGACATTCAGGAATTCATTAATATTGTGGGTAAAAACCTCAATAAGACCATCATCGTTGATCCTACTGTTCGCGGCAAAATTAACGTCCGCAGTTACGACTTATTAGATGACGAGCAGTACTACCAGTTCTTCCTCAATGTTTTGCAGGTGTATGGCTATGCCGTGGTTGAAATGGAAAACCGCGTTATTAAAGTCATTAAAGATAAAGATGCCAAAACTGCAGCTATTCGCGTCGCTGATGATAACACCCCAGGCTTGGGCGATGAAATGGTCACCCGCATTGTGGCGTTATACAACACCGAAGCTAAACAACTAGCGCCATTACTGCGCCAGCTTAATGATAATGCTGGTGGCGGTAACGTAGTGAACTACGACCCATCTAACGTATTGATGATTTCAGGCCGCGCAGCTGTCGTAAATAAATTAGTAGAAATTGTTCGCCGTGTCGATAAGCAAGGTGATACAGCTGTTGAAGTGGTATCCCTTGAATATGCCTCAGCCGGTGAGATTGTCCGTATTGTTGATACCCTTTATCGCGCCAGCGCTAATCAAGCACAAATGCCCGGTCAAGCGCCAAAAGTGGTGGCTGATGAGCGTATGAACGCCGTTATTGTGAGTGGTGATGAAAAGAGCCGTCAACGCGTGGTCGATCTAATTCGTCGTCTAGATGCTGAGCAAGCTAACACTGGTAACACTAAAGTACGCTACTTACGCTACGCTAAAGCAGAAGATTTAGTCGAAGTGCTAACCGGTTTTGCTGACCAACTCGTGAGCGATCAAGATGCGGGTAAAACCTCGGGTAGCAAGCGTAAAGAAATTAATATTATGGCTCACGTTGATACCAATGCTTTGGTGATCAGCGCTGAACCGGATCAAATGCGCACCATTGAAAGCGTGATTAACCAGTTAGATATTCGCCGTGCACAAGTATTGGTAGAAGCGATTATTGTTGAAGTATCAGAAGGCGATGATGTTGGCTTTGGTATTCAATGGGCATCAGCTGCTGGTGGTGGTACTCAGTTTAATAACTTAGGCCCAACCATAGGTGAGATTGGCGCAGGTGTATGGCAAGCACAAGGTGAAGAAGGCACTACAGTGTGTACCGAAAATGGTACTTGTACTGAAAACCCAGATTCACGTGGTGATATTACCTTACTGGCGCAAGCATTAGGTAAAGTGAACGGCATGGCTTGGGGCGTGGCAATGGGTGACTTCGGCGCCTTAATCCAAGCGGTTTCAAGTGATACCAAATCAAACGTACTTGCAACACCGTCGATTACCACCCTTGATAACCAAGAAGCATCATTCATCGTTGGTGACGAAGTACCTATTCTTACCGGTAGCCAAAACTCAAGTAACGGTAACAGCAACCCATTCCAAACCGTTGAACGTAAAGAAGTGGGCGTTAAATTAAAAGTGGTACCACAAGTCAATGAAGGTAATGCGGTTAAGCTGACCATTGAGCAAGAAGTGTCAGGTATTAACGGTAAAACTGGTGTCGATGTGACCTTTGCAACTCGTCGCTTAACTACCACGGTTATGGCAGATTCTGGTCAGATTGTAGTACTGGGCGGTTTGATTAATGAAGAAGTACAAGAGTCAGTACAAAAAGTGCCATTTTTAGGTGACTTACCGATTATCGGTCACTTATTTAAGTCTTCATCAAGCGGTAAGAAAAAGAAGAACTTGATGGTATTTATCAAGCCAACCATTATTCGTGACGGTATCACCATGGAAGGCATCGCTGGTCGTAAATATAACTACTTCCGCGCCCTGCAACTTGAGCAACAAGAGCGCGGCGTAAACTTAATGCCTAAGACCAATGTGCCAGTGTTAACTGAGTGGGATCAAGAAGCTTACTTACCTGATGAAGTGAACGAAGTGCTTAATCGTTACAAAGAAGGTAAAGAGTTAGAAACTAAGATGCGCGAAACAGACCCTGCGCTTAAGCATATTAGCGAAAGAAAAGATCTAGACAATGCAGTCACTGAAGCTGCAGAAACCGAACAAGAAGATGATGCCAATGAGTGAAGCAGCAATGACTGAACAATTGGCACAGGTGTCTACCGATTTAGGCTTAGAAGCCGAAGAGCTTAATGATGAGGTGTTTCACTCCAACAGTCGTGAACGCCTGCCATTTGCTTTTTCTCATCGCTTTAATTTGGCATTGGCCAAAGAAGCCGATGCCCTAAAGCTTTACTACACCAGTAATACCCCACTTGATGCCATGCTTGAAGTGCGCCGTTATGCCGGTGAAGATCTGGTGTTAGTCAAGCTGCCGGTAGAAGACTTTGAAGCGAAATTAACCCACACATTCCAGGCTAATTCATCAGAAGCCCAGCAGCTGATGGAAGACATTGGTAATGAAATGGATTTATTTACCCTCGCCGAAGAACTGCCACAAACCGAAGATTTGCTCGAAGGTGATGATGACGCGCCAATCATTAAATTGATCAACGCCTTGTTATCAGAAGCCATTAAAGAAGAAGCCTCTGATATCCATATCGAAACCTACGAAAAGCAATTAATCGTCCGTTTCCGTATTGATGGGGTTTTGAAAGAAGTTTTAAAACCTAACCGTAAACTGTCTTCATTGTTGGTTTCACGTATTAAGGTGATGGCGCGTTTAGATATCGCAGAAAAACGTGTGCCGCAAGATGGTCGTATTTCATTACGTATTGCCGGCCGCGCAGTTGATGTGCGTGTCTCTACCATGCCATCAAGCCATGGCGAGCGAGTGGTATTACGACTACTGGATAAAAATACCGGCAACCTAGATTTAAAATTATTGGGTATGACCCTGTCTATCCAAGATGAATTTGAAGCGTTAATTCGTAAACCGCACGGTATTATTTTGGTTACCGGCCCAACAGGTTCAGGTAAAAGTACCACCCTGTATGCGGGGTTAACTGAGATTAACTCCAAAGACACCAACATTTTAACCGTTGAAGATCCGATTGAATATGAACTGGAAGGCATTGGCCAAACTCAAGTGAATATGAAAGCGGATATGACCTTCGCCCGTGGTTTGCGGGCGATATTACGTCAAGATCCTGATGTGGTCATGATTGGTGAGATCCGAGATTTAGAAACCGCACAAATTGCAGTGCAAGCTTCACTAACCGGTCACATGGTTATTTCGACCTTGCATACCAACACGGCATCGGGCGCGATTACTCGTCTGCAAGATATGGGTGTTGAGCCTTTCTTGGTGTCTTCAAGCTTACTGGGTGTATTAGCCCAGCGACTTATTCGTACCTTGTGTAACGAATGTAAGGTCGAGCATGAGCCAGATGAGCGTGAGCGCGAATTATTAGGCATAACGGTCAATGATACCCGAGTGATTTATCGCGCTAAAGGCTGTAAAGCCTGTGGTCATAATGGTTATCGAGGTCGTACCGGTATCCATGAATTACTCACTGTTGATGACAACGTTCGTGAATTAATTCACGGTGGCCGCGGTGAGTTAGCCATTGAAAAGTATGTCCGTCAAACGATTCCAAGTATCCGTCATGATGGCATGAGCAAAGTACTGAAAGGGGTTACCACCCTTGAAGAAGTATTGCGCGTGACCCGCGAGGAGTAATCAATGGCAGCGTTTGAATATAAAGCCCTTGATAGCAATGGTAAACAGCAAAAAGGGGTGATAGAGGCTGATACGGCTCGTCATGCACGTAGTCAGCTACGTGAACAGCGCTTAATGCCCTTAGAGCTAGAACCGGTTGCTGAAAAAGAAGCCAAGGCCAAAAGCGGTGGGCTTAAGTTTTTCAAACGTGGTATCTCGGTTGCAGAGCTTGCTTTAATTACCCGTCAAATCGCCACTTTAGTTGCTGCAGGTTTACCCATTGAGGAATCACTCAAAGCGGTAGGCCAGCAATGTGAAAAAGATCGTCTTGCCAGTTTGGTAATGGCGGTGCGCTCGCGGGTTGTTGAAGGGTACAGCTTGGCTGATTCTTTAGCCGAATTCCCCCACGTATTTGATGATTTGTACCGCGCTATGGTGGCATCAGGTGAAAAGTCTGGTCATTTAGAAGTGGTACTAAACCGCTTAGCCGATTACACCGAACGTCGCCAGCAACTGAAATCTAAGCTAACTCAGGCAATGATTTACCCTATGGTATTAACCATTGTTGCCATTGGGGTAATTGCCGTATTACTGGCAGCAGTGGTACCTAAGGTGGTTGGTCAGTTTGAACACATGGGTCAAGAGCTACCCGGTTCAACTCAGTTTTTGATCCTCGCCTCTGATTTTGTGCAAAATTATGGGGTATTTGTGCTTGTGGCACTGATTGGTTTGTTTGCACTACTAAAGCAGCTGCTAAAAAAACCAAACTTTAGAATGCAATATGACACCTGGTTACTCAAAGCACCGGTTATTGGCAAAGTCAGTAAAGGCCTGAATACCGCCCGTTTTGCGAGAACCTTAAGTATCTTGTCAGCAAGTTCTGTACCTTTGCTTGAGGGCATGCGTATTGCCAGTGAAGTGCTGCAAAACGTCAAAGTGCGCGCAGCAGTGGATGATGCTACAGCAAGAGTGCGTGAAGGTACCAGCCTGGGCGCGGCGCTAACTAATACCAAACTTTTTCCGGCTATGATGCTCTATATGATTGCATCAGGCGAAAAAAGTGGTCAGCTGGAGCAAATGCTAGAACGTGCTGCAGATAACCAAGACAGAGAATTTGAATCTAATGTGAATATTGCCTTAGGGGTATTTGAACCCATGCTCGTGGTCAGTATGGCCTCGGTGGTGTTATTTATCGTGATGGCAATTTTACAGCCTATTTTAGAATTGAATAACTTGATCAGCGCTTAAGTATCCAAGTTATTTACTATTTATTGTTAGCGCACCGAGTGTGCGCGTCGGAGGAAGTTGTTAATGCAAACTAATCGAAATCAAACCCGTGGTAAACAAGCTGGTTTTACCTTACTTGAAGTCATGGTCGTGATTGTTATTTTAGGTATTTTGGCCTCTATGGTGGTACCTAACTTAATGGGTAACAAAGATAAAGCTGATATCCAAAAAGCCGTTTCTGACATTGTAGCGTTAGAAAACACCCTCGATATGTACCGCCTAGATAACAGTGTGTATCCAACAACGGAGCAAGGCTTAGATGCGTTAGTGCAAAAGCCAACCTCGTCACCTGAGCCACGTAATTACCGACCAGACGGTTACATTAAGCGTTTACCACAGGATCCTTGGCGCAACGATTACTACCTATTAAGTCCTGGCGAAAATGGCCGTATTGATATTTTCAGTGCCGGTCCTGATGGCCAAGTGGGAACTGAAGATGATATCGGCAACTGGAATCTGCAAAACTTCCAGTAAGCACGAAGTCTAATAGCAGATGATGATATCTAAACGCCAATCGGGGTTCACCCTCTTAGAAGTATTGCTGGTTGCCTTATTGATGGGGTTAGCTGCGGCTGCCGTCACGATGACAACCAGTACTTCAGGGCCTGAGCAAGCGTTAAAAAAAACGGCCCGTCAGTTTATTGCGACCACTGAATTAGTGATTGAAGAAACCATTTTAAGCGGTCAATTCTTAGGTATCGTCGTCGAAGAAGATGAATATCAATTTGTCTATTACGATGAAAAAAAATGGCACCCTATAACCCAAGATCGTCAACTGGCCCCAAGGCAAATGGACCCGGGTGTGAGTTTGAGTCTACTGCTTGATGGCTTGCCATTAGTTCAAGAAGATGAAGATGATGAATCTTGGTTTGATGAGCCATTAATTGAAGCCTCAAAAGAAGATAAAAAGAAAAATCCCGAGCCGCAAATTTTACTGTTTCCCAGTGGTGAAATGTCGACGTTTGAGTTGAGTTTTTTGACCGATGACGACCAAGGTAAAGAGATTGAAGTGCTAGTGGTGGGTGATGCATTAGGGCGTTTAGCCATAGGAAGCTTTGATGAAATACAGTAAAGGTATGACCTTACTTGAAGTCATAGTGGCCTTGGCGGTGTTTTCTATTGCTGCGGTTGCTGTCACCAAAAGCATTGGTGATCAAATGGCCAACCTGCCGATTTTAGAAGAGCGAACCTTAGCCCAATGGGTTGCTAGCAATCAAATGGTTGAGGTTAGATTAACGCAGCCTTTTCCTGAGCTGGGCACTAAAAATGGTCAGGTAGAGTTAGCCGATAAAGATTGGTATTGGCGTCAGGAAGTGATTAAAACCACCGACGACAATTTCAGAATGATCAGAGTATTAGTCAGTGATGATGACAGATTTAATCGCACCGTCGCACAAGTGAGTAGCTATGTTCACAATGAAGGCTAAGCGCTCAAGACACAGCGACAATCATCGCCAAGCAGGCTTTACTTTGCTGGAAATGATGATTGCTATTGGTATTTTTGCCATGATCGGGCTGGCATCGAACTCGGTACTGTCAACCGTGATGAAAAACGATGAAGCCACCAAAGAATTTTCAATCCGTTTGAAAGCCTTACAGCAAGGTTTTGGCATTATCGAACGTGATTTAGGCCAGATGGTAGCCCGAACACAACGTGGCCTAGACGGCGAGCGTACCACCACTGTGTTTCAAACGGGCGATAACATGCTGGACTCAGAAACCGAAGCGCTGGTGTTTTTCCGTTTAGGTTGGCTCAACCCTGATGGCATGTTGCCAAGGGGTAGTTTGCAATCGGTGTCATATGTGGTGCAAGAAGGCCGCTTAGAGCGTTGGTACTATCCTTACCCTGAGCCAGAAATTGGTGCAGAGCCATTAAAAAGTTTGATCATTAAAGATGTTATCTCCATCGAGTATTCGTTTTTTGTCGGTGATAAATGGGAGCGTAAAGTTGATGCTTCACAACTGCCACTTGGCATCGCGATGAAATTAGAAATTGAAGGCTTAGGTATCATTGAGCGTCGTTTTCTACTGCCTAAAGGTGGCGGTGATGCCGCAGCCAGTAACGGCGACAATAACGATGATAATGGCAGTAACGATAATACTGATAACGACAATACTGATAACGACAATGATACTGATGGCTCTAGCACGGGTGAAGACGGATGATGAAATATCAGTCGCCGGGGTTGCGTAAACAGCGCGGAGTCGCGTTATTAGTGGTGTTACTGGTGGTCGCTTTAGTGGTGATTATTGCGACCAATATTACCAGCCGCAATCAGTTATCCATGCGCCGTACCTTGAATTTAGCCCAGTATGATCAAGCCTATTGGTATGCTATTTCGGCAGAAGAATTAGGTAAAAAGATTTTAAAGCAAGATATGGAAGATGCTGACGGCACCGTACATTTACAGCAATATTGGGCTTTAGCTGATGTGATTTTTCCGGCTGAATACGGCGAAATTGGCGGTGAGATTAAAGATATGCGTTCTTGTTTTAATCTTAACGCTTTATCAGTTAAGTCAACAGAAGTTGAAAATGGCCAACCTAAATTATCATTAGCCGCGACTCAGTATATGTCACTGTTGGTTGCCCTAGGTATGGATGAATTTGGCGCCGAGCGGCTGACCCATACTTTGATTGATTATATTGACGAAGATACGGTAGCAATGCCCTATGGCGCTGAAGATGCCGATTATGAGTCTCGTAATACGCCGTATCGAGCAGCGAATACCTTGATGAATCATCGCAGTGAGCTGCGGGCGGTATTAGGATATAACCAGCAAGTGTATTTAACCTTGTTGCCTTATATTTGCGCGATACCAGGTAATAACCAACAATTGCTTAATGTGAATACCCTAGAGGTTGAACAAGCAGCATTGTTAGTGGGTATGCTAGAAAACAAGATTAGCCAAAGCGATGCGGAAAGTTTAATTAACCAACGACCTGCAGATGGCTTCGAAACCGCAGCAGAGTTTTGGGAAAATAATTCCTTAGCGAGTTTAGCCACTGAAAGTAATATGAAATCGAGCATAGTGGTCGATAGTAATTACTTCTTATTAAAAGCGGGCGCTAAAGTGGATAATGCGATGTTTAGAATGGATAGCGTTTTGCGTCGCAGTAATAACAAGTTTGATGTGATCAGTCGTCAATACGGTGATCAGCAATAATGAATATGGGTAACAATCCGCTTCAATTAACCTTGGCTAGTTTGGCCTGTGGCAGTTTGAAGCTTGTGGAGAATGACAGTGTCTGAACGGCTTTTTATCCGATTAGGGAAAACATCAACAAGTCCTTGTTCGTGGCTGGTATGGTCAGAACAAGAGCAAGAAATTATTGCTTCAGGTGAGTTAAGTGATGCAGCGAGCTTAACCAGTTTGACTGAGCGCGCGGGCAATCGTCCGGTGGATGTGTTGGTGCCAGCGGCCAGTATGACATTGACTCAAATTGCATTGCCTGAAAAAAATCAGCGCCAAGCGTTAAAGGCACTCCCTTTCATGCTAGAAGAAACCATCGCCTCTGATGTTGAAACCATGCACTTTGTGGTTGGCCCCCGTGATGGTGAGCAGCTAAATGTCGCCGCAGTGGCCCATGAGCAAATGCAAAACTGGTTATCTTGGCTGCTTGATGCTGGCATTAAAGTAAAGAGTATTGTCCCTGATTGTTTAGCCTTACCGTTGGATCAATGTAGCTGGGCTGCGCTGGATATGGGTGATGAATTGTTACTGCGTACCGGTGAAGGTAGTGGTGTGAGCTTGCCAAAAACATGGTTAGATTTCGCCTTACCTGAGCTGCTATCGCGTCGAAGTGATGCCGATTCTGCGCTAAAAATTGCCGCCTATAGCGAAGACTTAGTGTTTACCAATGCTGAGGTGGAAGCGAAACCATTAGATATTCCGATGATGGTATTGGCAAAGGGTATTTTACAGGCACCGATTAATTTATTAATCGGTGTGTATCAGCCAAAGCGTGAATACAGCAAGCATCTGATGCTATGGAAAAATGCGGCTATTGTAGCGGTTATTGCTATCGTACTTGGGCTAGTGAATAAAGGCTTAACCATTCATCAGTTGAATCAACAAACCGCTGAAATAAAACAGCAAAGTGAAGCGATATTTAAGCGTGTTAGTCCAGGGGTAAACCGGATTGTTAATATTCGCTCGCAGCTGGACTCACAATTGCGCAGTCTTAAAGGTCAAGGTGGCGGTGCTGCTTTCTTTGACATGCTTGATGGCCTGAAAGAGTCATTTCAAAAAGTGCCCGATTTAAAACCGAACTCAATTCGTTTTGATGCAAGTCGTAATGAACTGCGGATGCAAGTGACGGCAAAAAGTTATGATCACGTGGATAAATTCAAGCAACTGGTTGAAGCGCGTTATGAGTTTGATATGGGTGCCATCAATAGCGGTGACAATGAAGTGAATACCACAATTACCTTGAAGGGCAAATAAGATGGAAAATTTGCAAATTTGGTGGCGTGGACTCGCGCAACGTGAACAGCAATTAGTCGGCAGTTGCGCAGTGTTTGTGGTTATTGGAATTTTGTATTGGGGCATTTGGAGCCCGATTGCAACTGCGGCAGACAATGCTGAAAAAGATCATCAAGCAGCCAAGCAAACCTTAAATTATGTTAAACAATCGGCGAATAAAATTGCCGGTTTAAAACAACAAGGTTCTGGGCCAAGAGCATCAGGCAGCTTAAGTTCGATTGTGAACCAATTAGCTGGCCAATATGATTTAGACATTACCCGTATGCAGCCACAGGGCAATAAAATCCAATTATGGATGGACGATGTGCCATTTGACAGCTTACTTGATTACTTGCATGAACTGGTTGAAGAAAAAGGCTTAACCCTAGAAAGTGTTGATGTATCAGAGTCTGACTTGGCAGGTTATGTCAAAGTGCGCCGTATTCAGTTATCTAAGTAAGTAGGTATAGTAGTGAGTTTGATTAAGAAAATTATTTTAGGTGTTTTTGTTTACCTGATCTTTTTGGTGGTATTTATCCCAGCAAATTGGCTAGTAGGGATTGCGCCATTACCCAATAATATCAAGGTAAGCGGTGTTAGTGGTACATTGTGGCAAGGCTCTGCTGATTTGGTGTCGATTGATCGCCGTTTGATTGAACAGGTGTCATGGGATTTAAATCCTTGGACATTATTTATTGGTCGGCTCAATGTCGATCTGCAGATTGGTAGCCGGGCAACGCCAGTTAGTGGGCAGGGTGATATTAGTTGGTCTTTCTCAGGTGTCTCAGCTGAAAACTTGCGCTTTGAAGCGCCGAATAAATTTTTATTAGGCAACGCAAAATTACCCTTTAGAACCATGGTAGATGGTGATGTCAGTTTAATTGTTGAAAGCCTTAAGCAAGGTACGCCTTGGTGTGAGCAGTTAACCGGCAAGCTATTTTTGAATGCTATTGATGTTAAAAATCAGTTTGGTGAATATCCTTTAGGGGATATCGCCCTAGGATTGAGTTGTATTGATGGCCAAGTGCAATTGATGACTGATGACTCAATGAACAAAATGGGGATTCAAGGTAGCGCCACTTTAGGTGAAAATAATCGTATTGTGGTTAGTGCTAAGATCAAACCGACCCATGAGCAGCCACAAGATTTAACCCAAGCTTTAAGCTTTTTGGGTAAACAAGATAGCCAAGGCTATTACCCTGTTAATTATCAGGGCACGATTCCAGGGTTGTAGTAACGACTGCTTCATCAGAAATTTGAAAGGCAGCTGAATCACATCAGCTGCCTTTTTTATTGGCTATAAATTATTAGCTACCATAGGCACTTAGCCTTTAACTGCAGCTAATAAGTCTTGATGTAAGAGTTGGTAATCATCAATGGCAGGAAAATCGATGAAATCCTTATTGGGCTTTTGACTGTCAGGATTGCTAATACCTAATTGAAAGCCAACACCCGCCAAACGTGATGCTTCAAGAATATTTTCATTGTCATCAACAAACAAACAGCGGCTTGGATCTAAATCATACTTCGCGAATGCTTGCTTCCAAAATTCAGGGTGCTCTTTAGGATAACCCGTTTCATGGCTCGACATCATTCCATCTAGGCCTCTTGCCAGTTCAGTATGTTCTAATTTAAGTTCTAGGCTTTTAGGATGGGCATTGGTTAACAGGATTCTTTGTTTACCTGCCGTAGCGAGCGCCTCTAAAAAGGGCATGCTGTCTTGGCGCATTTGAATTCGCTCAACCAGTGAATAATGCAGGGTGAGAATATCTATGTCTAATTGTTGCTGCCAAAAATCAATGCAATACCAGTCTAGGGTGCCAACAACCTTATGGTAAGACTGCTCGACTAGCGCCTGCGCTTGGGCTAAGGAAATTTGCTTTTGTGTACTAAGCTGTTGAGGTACCAAAGTTAACCAAAAATGGTTATCAAAATGCAAATCCAGCAAGGTGCCGTCCATATCGAGCAAAACTGTGTCTATCTTATGCCAAGGAAACATGTAAATTCCGGTTGTAGAATATAGCTAGGGTAGTAAGATTGTAACTGGTCTTACTAAATTCGTCATATACGAGGTTTTAATGACATCACGGCATAAAAAGCCCGAAATTCTTCATCGCGAAATTGTCGCCAAAAGTCGACTGTTTCAGATAGAACAGCTGCACCTAAAATTTTCTAATGGCATTGAGCGTCAATATGAACGAATGAGTGGTGGCAGCCGCGGTGCGGTCATGATTGTGCCAGTACATCAAGGTCAATTTCTGTTAGCTAAAGAATATGCAGCAGGCACTGATAATTATGAGTTGGGTTTTCCTAAAGGCTTGATTGATCCCGGCGAAGAGGCTGTTGAAGCCGCGAATCGTGAGTTACAAGAAGAAATCGGTTTTGCCAGTCGTAAGCTGACCTTACTAAAAGAGTTAAGTTTAGCGCCGGGTTATTTTGCCAGTAAGATGCAAATTTTTATCGCTGAAGAGTTATATGAAAGCAGGCTAGAAGGTGATGAGCCTGAACCTATTGAGGTTATCCCGTGGGCGCTTGGTGAATGGCAAGCGTTACTGGATAACACTGATTTTTCAGAATCGAGAAGTGTGAGTGCATTATTTTTAGCCCAACAACATTTACAAGGTTAATCTTGTTACTGTGTTAGCGGCTAAATTTAGCCAATTGAGATGTTGTAAGCGTTATTACTGACTGATGATTAAAATATTTCAGCTTACTCATCTAATTTAACTACAAATAAATCGTAAATTAGTCTAACTTGACACTATTCAGAGTATTATTTGGCGATTGGAGTCGTTATGAAGCCAGAAGAAGTAATTGAACAAGTCATCAGTATTGCCACCGAGGCGGGTCAAAAAATCCGCGATATTTATTTGAAAGGTGATTTTGATCGCGAAATAAAATCTGATAATACTCCTGTCACCTCAGCGGATCTGGCTGCAAATGAAATTATTTGTACTGAACTTGCTAAATTAACGCCTGATATTCCAATCTTAAGTGAAGAAGCTGCCGATATACCTTTTAATGAGCGTAGCGAGTGGCCACGTTATTGGTTAGTGGATCCATTAGATGGCACTGGTGAATTTATTGCTGGTAGTGGTGACTTTTCAGTGATTATTGCACTCGTTGAGCATAATCGCCCTGTGATGGGGATAGTGTATGTGCCGATGACAAACGTGTGTTACTACGCGATTGCAGGTTTAGGAGCCTACAAACGTGATGCTAACAATGAAGTGCGTATTAGCAGTAAACCACTTACTGATATTAATGAATCAGGTTTACGTCTTGCGGTAAGTCGTCGTCAAGACCCACAATCAGTATTAAAGTTACTCAGTCATCCTAGCAGTTGCGAATTAGTGGTGTTAGGCGGCGCAGCATTAAAGAGTTGTTTAGTGGCCGAAGGCCGAGCTGACTGTTACGTGCGTTTAGGGCCAACCGGTGAGTGGGATACAGGCGCTGCGCAAATTATTCTAGAAGAAGCAGGCGGCGCGTTAATGGATATTAACCTGCAACCGTTAACTTATAATGAACGTGAAACCCTTGAAAATCCAAACTTTATTGTTGTAGGTAGCCCGAATTTACCTTGGGACGATATCCTCACTAATTAGTCAGCTCGACATGACTTATTTAAGCCCTCTAGTAGAGGGCTTTTTTGTGGCCGCCATTTATAAAATACTCATGCTGTCTATAAATTAATGGGTTATGAGCATTGTTTTAATTTTGTTTGCTGTTAGTTTGTTGTTCAAAGCATTATTGATAATAGCGGCTTAAGGGCAAATGCAATGCGTGAAGGAGAGGGGGGGTTCACTCAGAGCTTCATTCATGGCTTAAATTACTTACCAAAATTGTTATCTATTTATATTCAAGGCTATACCTCAGGAATGGCAAAATAAGGATGTTTCATGGTATTAACCAAACGTTTTCTCCCTTACTTCATCACTCAGTGCCTTGGGGCATTAAACGATAATATCTATAAAAATGTGCTGCTATTACTGGTGACTTACAGCCAGGTAGATGCACTACCGATTAGCGTCAATATGTTTGTTAATTTAGCTGCCGGAGTGTTTATTTTACCGTTTTTCTTATTTTCAGCCCATGCAGGTGTCGTGGCTGACAATATGGACAAAGCGCGACTGATAAGACGACTTAAATTACTGGAGCTTATCATCATGTCTTGCGCGGCTTTTGCCATATTGTCGCAAAGCTATTTGCTGATGTTGGTGCTGCTATTTCTTACTGGCAGTCAATCGGCTTACTTTGGCCCAGTTAAGTATTCCTTATTGCCACAAACGCTTAAAGAAGATGAGTTAGTTACTGGTAATGCTTGGGTTGAAATGGGCACCTTTATCTCGATCCTTGCTGGCACCTTGTCTGCAGGTTTGTTAGTGGCAAGTGAGCATAGTTTACTTGGCGCTGCGGTGACTGTGGTGACGTTATCTATTGCTGGTTACTTATCAAGCCGGGCTATTCCTGCATTACCGCCACAAGGCACAATCAGTAAAATTCGTTTTACCCCTTTTACGGGAACATGGCGCAGTATTGCCAAAGTAAGGCAAACCCCAAGTATCTGGATGGCTATTCTCGCCATTAGCTGGTTTTGGTTTTTGGGCGCCACTTATTTAACCCAGTTTCCTAACTTTGCCAAATTACACCTGTATGCCGATGCCACCGTGGTGTCGTTATTGTTGGCATTATTTTCCATTGGTATCGGCATTGGCTCGTGGGTATGTGAGCGGATTTCCTATGGTCATGTGGAGTTAGGCGTGCTGCCGTTTGGGGTTTTAGGTTTAACGGTATTTGGGGGTGATTTAATTTTTGCTATTCCGCCAGCGCCATTAGATAGCAGTTTTGTTTACAGCTTTAGTAGCTTTATCGCAGATCCGCAGCATTATCGGCTGATGGTTGATTTGCTGTTTATTGGCTTAAGTGGTGGATTATTCATTGTGCCCTTGTATGCCTTTATTCAATCTAGGGCTGCACCAGGGGAGTGTGCCCAAGCTATTGCGGCAAACAATATTATTAATGCCTTATTCATGGTGATGGCGGCAATACTATCTATGTTGTTACTTGGCGTTTTAGAGTGGAGTATTCCGCAATTATTTTTACTCCTTGCTGGGTTGAACACTGCGGTGGCGTTATATGTGTATGCTCAGGTACCTGAGTTTGCTCAGCGCTTTATCAGTTACTTGTTGAGCCACTTGATGTACCGCGTCAGTGTTAATGGGCGTCTCAATATTCCGGCGCAGGGAGCTGGGGTGATTGTCTGTAATCATGTTAGCTATGTTGATGCCTTAATTATTATGGGTGCATCCACCCGTCCTATTCGTTTTGTGATGGATAAATCCATCAGTGAAATTCCGCTATTAAAATATCTCTTTCGCCATGCTGGAGTTATTCCTATTTGCTCACCTAAAAAGTGTGAAACCACCTACAAGCAAGCATTTGAGCTAATCCATGAAGCCCTTGGTAATGAGGAGCTAGTGTGTATTTTCCCTGAAGGACGTTTATCTGTTGATGGTGAAATTGCTGAGTTTAGACCCGGTATCGAAGCGATTTTAGCGAGAGATCCCGTCACAGTAATCCCGATGTCATTACAAGGCTTATGGGGCTCATACTTTAGCCATAAAGGCGGCCATGCACTGACAACACCACCGAAGCGTTTTTGGTCTAGGGTGACTGTGAATATTGATGCAGCGGTCGATGGGGTCTCACTGGGTCGCCATGGGCTACAAGCTAAGGTCACTGAGTTATTTGATAGCACAACTACTCGTTAAATGAGAGCGCTAATGGTCGTTAAGTGATGGAGCTAAAACACGAGTATAAGTGGTTGCTCTATCTTTGCTATGTGACACTCATAACAGCAACCGTTCGTTGTTATGAGTGCAGAGTGTGTGAATTATCCTGCTAGCTGATCTAAATATTGCTGGATCGCAATTTTATCACCACTAAATATTACCCTTTGCTGACGTTTGCTCATTTGGTATTGATACATAGGGTCGTAATAGCGCTCTAATAGTATTGAAATCCAATCAAAATGTTCATTAGCATCGTTTATTGAAAACTGTCGATTTATGGCGCTTTCAATAATGGCACTGAGCTGTTGGTGTTGCTTGCCACCTAAGCGTTTTTTGATGCTATTAATGCTGCTAAGCAGGTATTGGCTAAACTGTTCTTTTCCATGTTCTGCGCCATATTTATTGATAAAGGCGGCTGACTTATCAATAACATAGTCTTTATGTATTCTGTTTATACGATTCGCTAAGCTTTCTTCTAATACAATCATCTCACTGGCTTGCATCGCTTGGTAAAAAGCTTTGGGTATGGCTGAGCGCCCGATTAAGAAGCTTTCGTCTTCTAACAAGATTTTATGTTGTGGCAATTGCTGATGTTGTAGTAGCTGTGTCGCCAGCTGATTTTCGAAATTAATTTGAGTTGGTTGGGGCTCAAGGTTCTTACCAAAGCTTGAGCCGCGATGATTGGCAATGGCTTCTAAGTCAATGGACTCTGGTCGCAGTTGTAAGAGCTCGGTCTTACCGCTGCCGGTGCTGCCGCTTAAAATGACTAAGGGCTGCAAAGTCGCCGCGGTATCAATGATATCAATTAAATATTGGCGCATGGCTTTATAGCCACCTTCAATATAAGGGATATCGATGCCGGCCTCTTTCAGCCATTGCTGTGACAACTTTGAACGTAAGCCACCACGAAAACAATATAGGTAGCTGTTGGGGTGCTTAGCGATAAACTGCTGCCAGCTTTCAATGCGCTGCTGCTTGGTTTTGCCATTAACCAATTGATGACCTAATTCGATAGCCGCCTGTTGTCCTTGCTCTTTATAGCAAGTACCAACCTTGGTACGTTCACTGTCATTCATCAGCGGGAAATTGGCCGAATGCTCGAAGGCGCCTTTACTAAATTCGATGGGGGCGCGCACATCAATGAGCGCGCGCTGCTGAAGGAAAAGACGTTGATACTCGGTTTTAGCAATGATGTTAGCAAGCATTTGTTACTCTCTATCTCAGTGTAATTAATGCGCTATTGGTATTTGAAGCGCTCAATTCACCAATGCAAATAGGGGCAATATTTTGCGCCTCAAGTAAAGCAACCAGTTGTTGTTCTGCGTCAGCGCTTACCGCAATCAACAAGCCGCCACTGGTTTGCGGATCGCACAGAATCGCTTTTTGTTGCTCGCTCATTTTAGGTAAGTATTGCTGATAACTGTCGAAGTTGCGTTGGGTTCCGCCTGGGGTGCAACCTAAGTTTAAGTAGTGCAGCGCTCGGTCTAATAATGGGATGTTATTAAATACTAAATTCGCAGTGACATCGCCGCCTTGGCAAACTTCAATCAAATGACCTGCCAAGCCAAAACCCGTGACGTCTGTCAGTGCATTTACTCCAGCGATTGCCGCAATATCTTGGCCGGCCTTGTTTAGCTGACACATGGCATCAATGGCAATCATACTGTCTTGCTCTGTGAGTTTTTTTTGTTTTTGCGCGGTAGTGAGGATACCGATCCCTATCGGTTTAGTGAGATACAGTTTATCGCCAGCTTTTGCCGTATTATTGCGCTTTAATTGCTCAAGAGGGATTTGTCCGGTTACCGCCAATCCAAAAATCGGTTCAGGTGCATCAATGCTGTGACCGCCAGCTAACATTATTCCCGCATCTGCGCAGGCTTGGCGCCCGCCTTCAATAACCTTTTGAGCCACTTCTGCAGCTAAGATATTCACTGGCCAGCCAAGTATGGCAATAGCCATGATAGGCGTGCCACCCATGGCATAAATATCGCTGATGGCATTAGTGGCCGCGATACGCCCAAAGGTGAAGGGGTCATCCACAATCGGCATGAAAAAGTCAGTAGTACTGATAATGCCTGTTTCATCATTGAGTTGGTAAACTGCTGCATCGTCACGGGTTTGATTGCCGACTAATAATTTAGGATCGGTAAAAGAGGGTAAAGATGAGGCAAGTATGGTGCTAAGTACCTGCGGGGAAATTTTACAGCCACAGCCGGCGCCGTGGCTATATTCAGTAAGTTTAACTGACGATTCAGACATTAATGGGTAACCCTTAAAAAGGAAGATTATCCATCATAAACACATACGGCTACCTTGCAAGGTAGCCGTTTACTTTTAATGGGTTAAAACAGACTTTAATAAGCAGCAGTGAGGCTATTCCAGTTTTTCTTTTGGGCTAACAAACGTGCTTTTAATTCTTCGACCTGCAATTTTAATTGCTGGTTGCTCAGTTGTTTACGTTTGGCATCTAGCAGTACCTTTTTCGCTTGATAATAATCCACTAGATGTTGCTTCATAAGATCATATTCGGCTTGGAAATTAGCGATTATTTCATCACAATTTGGTAAATGTGCGACCTTATTTTGCGCTCTTAATAATTGCATTTGAAGTTTGGCACTTTCGATTCGCTCTTGCGGTACTACTCGTAAATCAGTGGCTAAACCACACCATTGCATTGACTTAATTAGCCATTTTGTTGGGTCGTAATGCCACCACTTAATACCATTACGGTAGTCATTTTCAAAAATGTGATGAAAGTTATGATAACCCTCACCATAGGTCAGTAAGGCAATCATGCCATTATCTTTAGCCGTATTTTTATTGGTATAGGGCTGACTGCCCCAGACATGGGCTAATGAATTAATAAAGAAAGTACAGTGATGTACGACCACTAAACGTAATAGTCCTGCCATCAGCACCATTGAAATAATATCGCCATTGAGCCAGCCTAAAAATGCCGGTAGTGCGATATTCATCAATACCACTAGGGTAAGATAATGTTTATGCTGCCACATAACGATGGCATCTTTTTGTAAATCGCGGACGTTATTATAATCATGATAACGACTGGCTTGGTATTCACGTAGCATCCAACCAATATGACTATACCAAAAGCCCATTTTGGCTGAATAAGGATCTTTGTCGTTATTATCAACGTGCTTATGATGGATGCGATGATCTGATGACCAATGCAGTGCACTATTTTGTAATGCTAATGCACCGCCAAGGGCAAATAAGAATCGCATTGCAGGATGCGCTTTATAAGCTTTGTGAGACCATAATCTATGGTAACCGGCGGTAATTGAAAGGCCGCTAGCAAAGGCAAGTACCACAAAAGCAATCCACTCAATAGCTTCAAAGCCATGTGTAAAGCCACGCCACGGCACTAAAGTCAGCGCGCCAAGTAGTGTTAGCGCAAATAAAGCAGTATTTAACCAAATAATCGGTGGTTTTTTCATTAAGATAATCCATGATTCTTATTGAGCGTACAGTTGTAAGCTAATTTAGCTCACCAACTTTATTCGGTCAAGTATCTCGGGGCTGTGTTTTTAGCTTAAAAGCGGTATTATCTGTGCAATAACATTTACTAAATGGATCTTTACATGGGTGTAAGAGCATTACAGAAAGAAAAAACCCGTCGTGCATTGGTAGATGCCGCTTTTAATCAATTAAGCGCTGAACGTAGTTTCTCCAGTTTAAGCTTGCGAGAAGTGGCAAGGGAAGCGGGCATAGCACCAACCTCTTTTTATCGTCATTTCAAAGACATGAATGAACTTGGTTTAACCATGGTTGATGAAGGTGGACTTACACTTCGACAAATGATGCGTAAAGGTCGCCAGCGCGCAGAAGCGGGTGGCAGTGTCATTCGCATCTCGGTTGACACGTTTGTGGAAGTATTAGAATCAAATCCCAATGTTTTTCGAATTCTATTACATGAGCGCTCAGGAACGTCAGCGGCTTTTCGTGCCGCTGTAGCAAGAGAAATAGAACACTTTATTTCAGAGTTGTCTCATTACACAGAGGCGACTGCTGGAAGAACGCCGATGCTAGCCAGAGTACAAGCAGAAGCTTTAGTTACCCTAGTGTTTAACGCTGGGGCATCAGCTTTAGATATGAAACGAGCTGACAGAAAAGTATTAGCCGATCACTTAGTGCTGCAATTGCGCATGGTGGCAAAAGGCGCAGAAGCGCTGCAACATAAAGTTGATACTAAATAGCATCAGTGAATTAATAGTAAAACTTGCGCAATAAAAAAGCCGTTATGGATAATTCATCCTATAACGGCTTTTTAATATGTGTTGAACCTACTTACGTTCTAGTAGTACACCTGATTCCATATGGTGGGTATATGGGAATTGATCAAATAAAGCGAAACGGGTGATCTTATGGGTGCTTCCCAGTACCTCAAGGTTTGCTTTTAGGGTTTCTGGGTTACATGAAATATATAAAATGCGGTCGTAGTTTTGCATTAATGCCAAGGTGTCATCGTCAATACCCGCTCGTGGTGGGTCAACGAAAATGGTATTGCAATCGTAGCTATCTAAGTCAATACCTTCTAAACGTCTAAAGGTGCGTTTTTTCGCCATCGCATCACTAAAGTCTTCAGCAGACATACGAATGATTTGCACATTATCGACTTTGTTGATGGCAATATTATACTGCGCAGCATCAACAGATGGCTTAGCTAATTCTGTTGCTAGTACGCGGTCAAAGTTTTGCGCTAAAGCGATAGTGAAATTGCCATTACCGCAATAAAGCTCTAATAAATCGCCAGTGCTGTCTTTGGTTGCTGAAATAGCCCATTCGAGCATTTTGACTGACACTTTCGCATTTGGCTGGGTAAAGCTATTTTCAATTTGTTTATAATGTAATTCTTGACCGGCTACATTAAGGGTCTCAACCACAAAGTCTTTATCTAAATCGATTTTAAGTTTACGTGCTCGGCCAATGATATTGACGTTAAACTTTTCAGCTAAACGCGCCTTCATTTGGGTCGCTTGCTCTATCCAAGTGTCGCCTAATTGGCGGTGATAAAGTAACGACACTAAGATCTCACCACTAAGCGTGGTTAAAAAGTCCACCTGAAATAACTTAAAGCGTAAATCATGATTAGGACGTAGCTCTTCCATTAATGCAGTCATCATTTCATTGATTAAAGTCCCTGCAGGCAAATATTGCTCACAGCGCACTTTCTCATCTAAGACTTTATCAAACATGTAATAGAATAAGTCATCGCCATCGTGCCATACTCGAAACTCGGCGCGCATACGGTAATGGGCTGGTTCTGAGGCAAAAACTTCTAAACTAGGCGGCGTAAAATCGGCAAAGTCCTGTTCAAGCTTGATACGCTTCTCTGCTAGTTGCGCATCATAGTTTTTAGGATCCATTGCAGCTAAATTCATTTTGTTCCACCATAGGCTGTAAATTAAGGGCGCAAATATTATACTACACAACGCTGATGTCCAGCGGATTGACTTAATCTTAATGGATTAAGTGGTTAATTTTATCTATACAGCTTTTATCACCCGCATTATGGAGAAGAGATTGTCAGGTCCAATACTTATTTTTGATTCTGGTATCGGCGGTTTATCCGTTTTAGAACACATTCAAACAAAAATGCCTGCTAAAGATATCTTCTATTTATTTGATAATGCGCGGCTACCTTATGGGGACCTAGCAGAACAAGCATTAATTGAAGGTTGTGTGGCACTGATCATCAAGCAAGTGGCATGCATTAATGCTTCCATTGTGGTCGTTGCCTGCAATACTGCCAGCACCTTAGTGTTACCGCATTTACGAAGACGACTAACCATACCCGTGGTGGGCGTAGTGCCAGCAATTAAACCTGCAGCGCAATTGACTCAATCCAAACACATAGCATTACTTGCCACGCCTGGGACAGTTGAAAGAGCTTATACTAAAGAGTTGATCCGTGAGTTTGCTGGTGGCTGTAAAGTCTCTTTGATTGGTTCATCTGAATTAGTGCTTATTGCCGAAGAGAAAGCTAAAAGAAAGCCAATAAACTTAAATGCGATAAAACCAATCTTGGCTTCGATAAATGGCACTGATATAGATACCTTGGTTTTAGGCTGCACTCACTTTCCGTTATTACGCCAAGAAATAGCTGAGTGCATTAGCCATCCAGTCACACTATTAGATTCCGGCGAAGCCATTGCAATAAGAGTGACGTCATTATTAGAAACAATAAACAGGTCAGCTAAAGGTAAAACGAACAAAGTAGGCAGGTTAACAGCGGGATTTACAAAGAAGATAGATAAAGGCTTAGCATTAACATTAGCTGACTACGGTTTTAAGCAACTAGAGTGCATTTCCGTAGGCAGCTAATAGAAGGGGTTTAGTCTTCTTTATTTGACTCAGATGGATCTGACTCTTGTGATTTAGCTTCACGCACCTTTAGTGTGCGTTCTTGGAAACTGTAATCGTTTAACTTGTTCATTGCTTTCTTGGCGCCAGTTTCAGACATTTCAACAAAACCAAATCCCTTACGGCGACCTGTTTTTCTATCTCTAACTAAACGTACTGAATTAACTGGTCCATATTCGCCGAATAAAGCTTTCACTTCACCTTCATGAACACGGTAAGGCAAGTTACCAACATAAAGTGTCATTGTTGGGCCAACATAAGGCTTATTTGAATCAGTTGCAGTTGAAGACGGAACAAAAGTGAATATAAGACTCGCTAACATAACACCAGCGATGAAAGACACGACTAATTGAACATTGGTAGAAAGAGCATAAATAACGATTGCACCTATAAGGGCAATAATTAGGGTAATAACAAATGACTTTTGCATATGATTGTCTCTAATAAAAATGAAAAATGATAAATAACTGTTAAAAACATTGCTATGGTAATGAATTATTGAAGCTTTCACCATACTCTGATGAAAATATGACCTCAAAACACGATAAAAACCATATTACTGATAGTTACTGTAGGACAAAAGTGTTCTTTAAATACCCATAATAGTTAAAAATAAAACGATCTGTTCAAAAGCTATTCGCTTAAACGGTTTTTATATAAAAAGCCCTTGCACCAATTCAGAATCTGCCTATAATGCGCATCCACTGACACGGCAAACCACGCACTAGCATGGGTTACACGCCAAATCAGTTCACTGTAAAGTGACGCTGAAAATTGTTTTTAAATAAGTTTAAAAATGACTTGACGCGAAAAAGGAATTGCGTAAAATACGCATCCCAAGCCAACGACCTAGCGTCTAACGGCGGAGTCTGAAAAATTGATTCCACGCTCTTTAACAATTTATCAAGTAATCTGTGTGGACACTCACAGGTGTTGAGTTAATCGAAATTGCTCATTCTTTCT